>JANMHA010000324.1:0-18693 GCA_031374925.1 Pirellula sp.
ACTAACAGTTCGGCGAATCACCAAAAAGACGACAACCCATTGGCCGCAGACGGTTTTCAAAAACGGTTTGAAAAACGATGTCTGGCGGTACGCGAGGAAGGTATAAAAAAAGGAAAAATAATGAACTTGACTATCCTAGAAAAGCTCCCACTCAACCTGAGCGAATTGCTGGTGAGAATGCTTCACAGCGTTGCCTTTCAGGGTCATTCAATTGTCCTTTCGTTCCCCGGGGGTGCGCCGTTTCGCGGCGCCCCCCGGCTAATTGCTGTAATCCCTATCGGGATATAAGCAGGGACGTGCCACACGTATAAGCTTTGTGCCGCTTGTTGATCGAATACCGCTAGTTTCCCAACAGTATCCCCAGGTAGCTCCGGCGCTCGATCTCGGACAAGTGAAGCATCCTACCGACCACTTGGATGTCTTGCTGCGCGAGTTCGATCTCCGAATTGTCCAAAACGATTCGCTCGATTTCGGCAAAGTACCCTAGCGAGTCCACATGATCAAGCGTGATGGTCAAGTTGCGAGTGACGTGCTCGTAGCGATAAACTTCTCGCAACTTACGAATGCTCAAGGCGATCTCAAACCCAAGTCGCGTCCAAATGCCCAACCAGTCCTCTGTCGTGCCCGAAACCATTGGCAACTCAATCTCAGGTCGTATTTTGATCGGCCCAGGCAGTCGGGGACCTTTGTATGTAATAAACGGCTCCCCATTGATTTCTCGAATCCGAAGCGCCTCGTCCGTCGATCGGAAATCGCGAGACGGATGTCGCAAGTAAATATCTCGATGGTTTTCAAGTTTCAGAAAGACTGCGCCAATTTCCTGCAAATGCATCCGCGTTTCCTCAGGGCTGCGCACTCGAAATTTGCATTCGGCTTCCATCGGAGTTGACGTCATGGCAATTGGTGATTTCTATTTTGGCAAAATAAGCGAACCTCTACGGTTCAAGTTCGCAGCCAACTTCCTGGCTTTGATTCTCAAATATGGCGTTATAAATCGGCTTCGATGTCCTATTGTATCGACAACCGACGCCTGCTTGGCATGATTGGGCTCGTTTATGTCCTCGATGACCATTCCATTGCGGCAAATTCCGCCCAAGATCGATTCCAAACTGTGGGCGATCTCTCGGGTATTAGGCTCTCGCAGTGGGCTAGGTTCGTCTGCTTTGGCCGCATTTGCGACGGCTCCAATCTCGGTGTCAATGGTGTATTTTCCATTTCGAGTCTTCAACGAGGCCTGCAAGTTCATTGGCTGTTTGTGTTGCGAAACATACAGCCCATTTGGCTTCAAGATTCTCGCTACCTCGGCAAAGACGCTTGAAATATCGGAAACGTAACACGTGCTAACCGGTTGGATCACCAAATCAAATTCGGCATCCCGCAGCATTGGCATATCCAACATCGATCCTTGGATCAAGCGCACATTGAACTTCAATTCATGGGAAACTCTTCTATCCAATTCGAGCATGCCGTCGCTGATGTCCAATACGGTCACGATTGCCCCGGCGGCCTGGTACAGAGCACTATGCCGACCACCAGCTGCTGCCAGGCACAATACGTGCCAGCCTCGAATGGATCCTCCCAGCCAACCCGCTCCATCGACAATTTCCAATGGGCGCTGCATCTCTTCCGCTGTTACGGTCTTTGCCAAGATATGACCAGTACGAGCCATCCGGTCGTACGCGATCTGATTCTGAGATTCGGACAAGTCTTGTCCGAGTTCATCCGAGTTTCTAAAGTGGCTCATCCTGGGGACAAAATTCGCAAGCTTGCGACTCTTTCTTGCTAAACTATTTCCATGTCAGTGAATCCGCGTAAAACGAAAGTGGATATGTCGAGTCAAGCTATCGATGCGAGAATGCGAGATGTTGCTCAGCTGCGCAGACTCGGGCTGTCTATTGCTAAAGCGAAACCGATCTCGGCTCCTGGTATGCCATTAGTCCAATCCAATGAAAGTAAAGAATCGACGGTAACCGATCCACCTGACAAACGCCCTTCATCGGTCAAGATCGCGACCGAGGCTATTGATAACGATTAATCGCCTAGTTAGCGTCGGACGTTATCCGATTGCAAACCTGCAGCAGAGTGACCACCGATTGCACCCGCAACTTCAAAAACCGTTCCACTCCCTGGAATGAAACGACCGATCTCGCCCCCTGCTTCCATTCCGTAGCGAGAATACAAAATGTGGCG
Source organism: Pirellula sp. (assembly GCA_031374925.1). Classification (GTDB taxonomy): domain Bacteria; phylum Planctomycetota; class Planctomycetia; order Pirellulales; family Pirellulaceae; genus JBKCUI01. The sequence continues at coordinate 2,191 of JANMHA010000324.1, forward strand.
TACTTCCGGTGCGTGAAATGTCCCTTTAGACATCGTGTAGTCGATCACGTCTTTCGCTGCAATCGTTTCGTGATACATGGCGATCAATGGCAGACTTTGAAACGTGGCATACGTTCCAGGCAGGTCGCGTTGATGGACGTCATATGCGTAGGCCGATGGCGCCAGTCCCATCACCGGTGTGTCCGAATAAATGCTGACTGTGTTCGTAAAGGGATTATAGTCATCTCGCCCGAAAATCCTGCCCGGCAAAACTGTGTACTCGGCCGTCCTAAGAACACCAGCAGTATATTTCCAACCAGGGGACACGCGTTTGTTTTGAATTAGTCGTTTCCATTCACCGATGGGATCGTATTGATTGACTCGCAACTTGACGTCGTTAAGTCCACGATCGGAGAGATAGGTTGAAACCGTCGAAGTTGTATTCGACGAAACATCATGGTTGTCGATTCGCCGATCCCAGATCATGAGTTTACGAGGAATTCCAACCACCCACCCTACCGAGTCGATAACCTCGTTTCGTTTGCCATATTCAATATCGGAGTGACCCTGGAGCAAGCCGTCGCAACCTGCCGAATCGCAGGCCTCGCCGGCACCCATCACGCAGTCGCAACGGATCTTGGCATCGCAAGGAAAATGGGATGACTGAGCGGAAACGCTAGCAAACGACGTGACACCGAATGAACATGCTAGCAATAATGATAAACGCACGGTGACCTCATCACGATTAAAACGCAGAATAACACCTTTTTGGGTATCGTCACCTCCTAGCGATCAATCCAGCATCTCAACCCTAGCCATCAAACTCAAAAGTCGATTCCAATTGCCAGCGAACCAAGAACACTACATTCCTGAAATCTAGTAACAAAAAGTACCGACCGCCGCTGAACGAGCTAAAATGATACTCACCCCCCCGGAGCGAATTATTTTCCATTCACTCGCTTCAAACCCGCAACTCTACCGGATCCGAGAATCGAACGACCCGTTGGATTATGTCCTACCCATTTCCATACTTAACCATCCCGCTCGTAGTGTTGAACGTCCTGGCGTTCGAAAAAAGGTCAAACGCGGACGATGACGAAGCCTTTTTTGAATCTCGAATTCGACCGATTCTTGTGGATCGATGCCAGGAATGCCACTGTGAAACGAAACAAGAAGGTGGTTTGCGACTCGATACTCGCTCAGCATGGCTAGCTGGAGGCGAGCATGGCCCCGTCATCCAATCAGGAAATCCGGATACAAGTCGGTTGATTGAAGCGGTGCGTTATGCAAACTCCGAGCTACAAATGCCTCCGAAGAAAAAGCTAAGCGATCGCGAAATCGCGGACCTGGAAGCTTGGGTCAAAATGGGAGCACCCGACCCACGCAACGGTAGGGGCCCAACGCGAAAACTGGAGAAAGCCCCTCTTTGGTCCTTGCAGACTATCGCAATCGTTCAGCCGCCACTGCTAAAGGAGAATAACTGGAGCCAGCAACCTATTGATTGCTTCATTCTGCAAAGGCAACAATTGGCGGGACTTGAGCCAAGTCCGATGGCTGATCGAAGAACGCTAATACGACGCGCCACCATGGACCTGACCGGCATGCTCCCAACCTCAACCGAGGTCGATGCTTTTGTTGAAGACGATTCCCCTGACGCGTATTCCCGATTGGTCGAGAGATTGCTCGCATCCCCGCAATACGGTGAGCAATGGGCGAGACATTGGCTCGACGTGGCTCGCTATTCCGATACCAAGGGATACGTTTACGCTCGGGAAGAAAACCGCTGGGTGCACGCTTCTGCGTATCGCGATTGGATCGTCCGTGCCTTCAACGAAGACCTCAACTACGATCGCTTTGTGCGTTTGCAAATCGCCGCGGATAAGATAGTGCCTGCTGGATCACCCGACCTCGCGGCCATGGGATTTCTGACACTGGGAAGACGATTCCTAGGCGTAACGCACGACGTTATCGATGACCGAATCGATGTCGTCTCCCGCGGGATGCTGGGACTATCGGTTGCCTGCGCTCGATGCCACGATCACAAATACGATCCGATTCCTACTCGAGACTATTACTCGCTCTATGGAGTTTTCCAAAGCAGCGCGGAACGGCTTGTCAGTTGCGGTCAGTCGCAAGACACCCCCTTTGTACTAGAACTTGAAAAGCGTCAAGCAAAACTTCAAGAGACCATGCTCCAACGCCGTGAAGAGCAGTCCAGCCGTGTGCGTTCGAAAATCGAACAATACTTACTTGCTCAACTGGAACTAGAAAAGTATCCCGACGAAGTTTTCAATCAAATTGTCGAAGCAAATGACCTCAACCCATTCGTGGTTCGCAAATGGCAAGCGTTTTTGGCCAAAGACAAGCAATCCGCAACCCCGATCTTCGAAAAATGGCACAGCCTAGTTCTAGCCCAAGGGGCGGTTAACACTACCGAGTTGCGAGAACAGTTTAACCGAGCTGCTTTGGAGTATGGACATAGGTTTGCCGAAGTGGAAAAGCGCTGGCGCGAACTAGTTGCGTCCAAACCAGATGCGATCGCCATTCCCGATGCCAAAGACGAAGAGCAACGCCGCATCCTTTATGGAATGGAATCACCCTGTCACGTGCCAGACGAGCATATCACGAATATCGAAGTCTATTTCCCAACCGACGTCATTGTTGAGCTTTGGAAGTTGCAGGGAGAAGTGGATCGTTGGTTGATGGATAGCAAGGGCTCTCCCACGTATGCCACGATCCTGGTCGATCGACCGATCCCACTGACTCCGAGAGTATTCCTTCGCGGGAATCCATTAACCAAGGGGGCTGAGGTTTCACGGCACTACTTATCGGCCTTGGGCGGGGAGGAAAGCAAACCGTTCGAACAGGGTAGTGGCAGGCTAGAGCTGGCCAATGCGATAGCAAGTTCCACCAATCCTTTGACGGCCCGCGTTATGGTAAATCGCGTCTGGATGCATCACTTTGGCCATGGGTTGGTAGACACTCCGAGCGACTTCGGCCATCGAGCGGAGTTGCCAACGCACCCGGAGTTGCTCGATAGGTTGGTGACGCGTTTTATCCAATCCGATTGGAGCATCAAGTCGTTGCATCGCGCCATCATGCTTTCAAGCACTTATCAACAAGGAGATGACTCGAAATCACAAGCATTGGACCCAGTCAATCGGCTGCTCGCTCGCATGACAGCACGCCGGCTTAGCTTCGAGCAAGCCCGTGACGCATGGCTCACCGTTTCGGGCGAGCTGGATCTCCGAGTCGGCGGCAAGTCCCAACCATTGTTCGATAACAAAAACAAACGTCGCACCCTTTACGCAAACATCGATCGCGAAAAAGTGTCGCCCGTCTTGCGAATGTTTGACTTCGCAAACCCTGACCTTTCAATTCCGCAAAGATCCGAAACCTCCGTCCCGCAACAGGCGCTATTCGCAATGAACCATCCGTTTGTTGCAGAGCGAGCTACGCATTTGACGACTAGCTTAATAGAAAGCGATCCGCCAGCGCGCATTGAGCGGTTGTACTCCAGAATATTTCAACGGAGAACAACGGTCGATGAACTTGAGCTTGCCGAGGATTTCGTACGGTCCGACACAGAATCGACGATTTCGAAACAAGCTCCAAGCCTTTGGAGCTATGGCTATGGCGAGTTTGATCCGGCGACTGGACGCATCTCGGCGTTTACTCCGCTGCCCCACTTTAGTGGAACAGCTTGGCAAGGAGGGGACAGCTACCCGGATCCTAAGCTTGGTTGGTTGAAATTAGAAGCGGCAGGCGGTCATCCTGGTAACGACCGCAAACATGCTATCGTTCGTCGATGGACGTCAACAATGGACGGAAGTTTCTCAATTACCTCTAAGATCACTCACGAGCCGGAGGTAGGCGATGGCATTCGCGCGTTTGTCAGTAACAACGTAAGCGGACTACTGCGTTCAGCCACCCTGCATCACTCGACAGAACAAATCGATGTCGACTCGATCACTGTGAAAAAGGGGGATACGCTCGATTTCATTGTGGACATTCGCGATGGTTTGAACAGCGATCAGTTTTTGTGGTCGCCTAAGATAACGCAGATAGCCACAACAGGTACTGGTAGCGACAAAGTGAACCTAGTTTATGATGCGAGCAAAGATTTTTCCAACGAAAGCAAGAGTCAATTGGATAGCTGGCAGCAGCTGGCCCAAGTGCTGATGCTATCCAATGAATTCATGTTTGTAGATTGATGAATACTATGCATGATCCAGTTTTTTTTTCGCGACGGGAACTGCTGCGTCGTTCAGGAGTCGGATTCGGCATGCTTGGCCTGGCGGGATTGCTCGCTGAGAAGCAATCCGTTCAAGCCGGGGCAACGCTTCAGCCACATTTCGCTCCGAAGGCAAGGCGGGTCATTCATTTCTTCCTGAACGGCGGTCCGTCGCATGTAGACACATTCGACCCGAAACCAGCATTGCTCAAGTATGCGGGCCAAGTGGTACCGAATACCCTCATCACAGAACGAAAGACAGGCAATGCTTTTCCATCGCCTTTCCGATTTCAACGCTACGGACAGAGCGGTATCGAAGTCAGTGAGTTGTTTGCCAAAACGGCGGAGCATATCGATGACATTGCCGTCGTCCGATCGATGTACGCCCAAGTGCCGAATCATGAACCTTCACTTATGCTCATGAATTGTGGTGATTCCATCCAAGCCAGGCCTAGTCTTGGCGCATGGCTAACCTATGGCCTTGGAAGCGAGAACGAAAATCTGCCTAGCTTTGTTTCGATGTGTCCCGGAGGTCTGCCGATCAAAGGGGCTGAAAATTGGCAATCCGCTTTCCTACCGGGTTCCCTGCAGGGAACGTATGTGGATTCCAATCAGTCGTCCGTGGATCGCCTCCTTGAGAACATTCGCAGCCCACATGCCAGTCTCGAAACCCAACGTCAACAACTCTCGCTGTTGCGGCGAATCAATGAAGCACATCGGAGCGCCCGAGTTGATCCAAGACTCGATTCGAGAATTGAGTCTTTTGAATTGGCATACCGCATGCAGACCGCAGCCACGGATGCATTCGATATCAACCTTGAGCCACAACGCATTCGCGATCTTTACGGCAGCGGAGTTCACGGTCGCCAGACGCTCATTGCTCGACGGTTGCTCGAACGGGGAGTTCGTATGGTCCAACTGTGGCACGGTGCAGGGCAACCGTGGGACAACCATGACAAGATCGAAGAGAATCATCGCAAGCTTGCGGCTGAAATTGACCAACCGATCGCCGCCTTACTTACCGATCTCAAGCAGCGGGGAATGCTGGAGGACACGCTGGTGATTTGGGGTGGCGAATTCGGTCGGACGCCAACGGTTGAAATGAATGGCAACACATCGAAACTTGGTCGTGACCACAACCACTACGGCTTTAGCGTGTGTTTGGCAGGAGGCGGGATCAAGGGGGGGACCGTGTATGGCAGCACGGATGAATTTGGATTTGCGGCCCAGGACAATCCAGCAAGTGTCCACGACTTGCATGCGACGATTTTGCACTTAATGGGTTTAAATCACGAGCAATTGACGTATCGCTATGCGGGCCGGGATTTTCGATTGACGGACGTCCATGGAAACGTACTGAAACCGATTGTCGCGTGAGGTTGAGCGGGAGCTTGTCTCCCGTCAACCTTGTTTTGGCGTCCTACGTAACAAACCGCCGCGAGCGGTGGGCGGTACTTTAAGGTCTGAGCTGAACTTATAGTAAGTCAAAACGGCGTCCGTCGGAGGCAAGCTCCGATCGGACGAAAATGCTTCACAGCGTTGCCGAGGGAGGGTGACTTTAGATTGTTATGCATCGCGAGCGTGCCACAACAGGCCATTTTTCGATCGCCATTCGATCCTTGACGCACCACACTTCATGGTGCAATGCGACAGTCGGGCAGATGTGCCGCGGGATCCCATACACAACCGTACCGACGGGAAATGCATCCCTTTTCGGCGTCTCTACGACCATATGTTCCTCGCTGTGCGTCACGATGAGAGCATCCTCAAGTCCGAACCATCGGACTCTTGGCTGTGCCATTTCGGAAGCGACCGCTTTGTGACCCAAGTCGATGCAGATGCGGTTTGCGGTCGGGCGGCTGATCACGCGAGCTAACAGCACCGCCGCATTTTGAAAATCCAAATCGGGGGAAGCTTCGGGTTGGCCAGAATCCCAAAGTACTGTCGTTCCTAGACCAACTTCGATCCCTTGATGTTTAGCCAGCAGGCTCGAAGTTGGCGTTCCCGCCGCGATGATTTTGGGCACGTCGAATCCACCCTTTTTCAATGCATCCGTCAATTCCCAAACGGGTTCAAAGGCTTGACGTGTTTGTTCTTGGAGCTTGGATAAATCCGATTCATGCAAATGACCATCGTACGCATGGAGTCCGCCAGCGCAGACACCCTCCGTATCAGATAGCATTTTGTACAGTTCCGCCGCGTCCGGACCAGGGGCGATACCCGTCCGGTTCATCCCAACGTTCAAATCGACATAAAGACATGCGACGACACCTTGCGATTTCGCGTACGAGGCGATCTGCGAAAGTGAGTCTGGATTATCGACCAAAGCGGAAAAATGGGTATCTGGAAATCGCTTGATCAACTCGACGAATCTCCGAATATTGGGGCCGACTAGCTGATAGGCCAACAGAATATCTTTGCCCCCTGCGCTGGCGGTCATCTCCGCCTCGGCGATCGTAGCCACTTTAAACTTGTCGATACCGAGCGCGCGTTTCATGGCAATGATCTGGGGAATCTTGTGCGTCTTGACATGCGGCCGCAGCCGCGTCACGTCACCCACCAAACTTATCATACGGCGTAGGTTCTCTTGAATACGGTCGGGGTAAACTAAGAGCGCCGGAGATGGAATGTCGTCTTCATTGTCGATAGAGTACCACGGTTTCATATTCTTGACTTGTGTTGATTGTTGAGCTGTAGATGCAGCCCACTATTGTGGACGAGCATGGTGGACGAGCGGACGAGCATTCAGCGTCACGGAGCGCCGCTGCAACATTTCGCATGGCGAATCGAAACTTAACGCACCAACGACGAGACCACTTTGCCGTTGATGACGACACCGACGCAATGGGTTGTATATTCCAGTGGATCGCCATCGTAGAGCGCCAAGTCGGCATCCTTTCCAACCTCGAGCGAACCAACACGATCCTGGATTCCTAAAATGCGAGCTGGAGAAATCGTAATTGATTCGATGGCCGTGTCGTAGTGGAGTCCATGAGCCGCCGCGATGGCCGCTTCGAATAACACCACGCGGACCTTAGGGACATACGCTTCGAAGCCACCTTGGATGGCAAACGGAATTCCAGCCGCGTGCAGCTTCCAAGCCGATTCGAACGACTGGTTCTCTTTCTCGCCGCTGGCTCTGGCCATCGATGGATGCAATAGTACACTGATTCCAGCCGCTTTGATCTGCGGGATCATCAAGTGCGATTCGGCAGCGCTGTCGAGCCATATTCGAATCTTGAATTCCTCGGCCAGTCGAATGGCGGAGGCAATGTCTTGAGCTCGATCGGCGGTGATGAGCAAGGCTTTTTTGCCGGCCAAAACATCGACCAGAGACTCCAATCGAAGGTTGCGTGCAATAGGTTCCGCTTCTTTCTCTTTTTCTTTGCCGCTCGATTCGACTGGTTTTGGGTTCGCTTTGGCGTTCCGTTTTGTTTGAAACTCTTGGGCTTCGATAAAGAGCGCTCGCAGCATGGCCATCTGTTTGCCCCGCGTCCCAGGACTTGCCTTGCCAGATTTCGACGATGCTTCAGACAGCGTTGCGGCGATGGCCCTTCCATCTACCATGATGGCTTCTTCGATGGTGTTGCCAATTGTTTTTGTAATAAGCGTTTGGCCGGACATCAATTCGCCGGGCGCATGGCCCGTGTGAATGGTGGTCACCCCAAAATTGCGAATGTACTCAACCAATTCTTCACGAGGATTGTATGCGTCAATGGCTCGCAACTCGGGTTGCAACGGTGAGGAGTGTTCCAGTTGATCGCTATCGTGTTTGACATTCAGGATTCCCGAAAGTCCAGCGCAGGTTCGCACGTCGACCAAACCTGGCATCGCAACTTCGCTTTTGAGAATGTTTGCACCCTCTGGAACAACAACTTCGCCGGTTTTGCCGATGGCCTTTATCTTGCCATCGACGCATACAACCGTTCCGTTTTCGATTGTCCGACCTGCTGCGGTCAAAACCCGCTTTGCTTGGACAACCAAGGGAGGCTCGGCCATCCCATTGTTGCAGCTTAATGCAATACCAAGAATTGCTATTAGGCGAACGGCCGAAAGAAAACTACCTGCCAAGGGTTCCAATGGGAGTGCGAGGCTCCTGCCTAGCTTGTCGTTGGTTCGGCAGGAGCCTCTCCCTCCCGGTATAAAAAATGCTGCCGATCGCCTTATCACTTTGCTTTGGTCAAAAATCACTTAGCACCTCCTTGCCAAGCCGGAGCAAAGCAACATAAGAATGGATCGAGATCGCTTCCTGCTTTCATGCCACCTTCGGCATAGAGCTGGTCCTCCGGCTTGCTGAGGTCAAAGGCTTTTTGACCTTCGACCCATGTTTCCAAAACTCGAGAATAGACACTTAGCGGGTCGCCATTCAGAATTGCAAAGTCAGCATCTTTGCCTACAGTCAGGGAGCCAATACGATCGCTAAGGCCGAGCATCTCAGCGCCTGCGAGAGTTAACCCTGCGATCGCCTTGTCGCGGTTCATCCCCGCGCGAACGGCTAACGCAGCCGAACGCATAAACAACCGCGAGTCGGTAATCCAGTCATCGGTATGAAATGCAACCTTGACACCTGCTTCATCAAGCACCCGGCCATTGCTAAACGTCATGTCCTTGGCCTCGACCTTTCCGCCGGGCGAGTCAAGTACGATTATAGAACAAGGCATTTTGGCCTCTGAAATCTCTTTGGCTACTTTCCAGCCCTCGCTGACGTGATGCAGAACGGTTTGAAAGCCGAACTCCTGCGAAAGGCGAATGACGGTCATGATGTCATCGTGCCGATGCGTATGATGATGGACAATCCGTTTGCCTTGCATCGCCTCGACGAGCGATTCCATATGAAGGTCACGAGGCGGCAATTTGGTCGCGTCCTCTTTGGCTGCGACGATTTTTGCTTGGTATTCGCGAGCTTTGATGTACTGTTCGCGAACTAAGTAAGCGGATTTTCCACGCGTGCCTGGAAATGGGGACTCACCCTGGGAATTGGTTCCGTTGGCCATTTTGAGGCCGCCAGTTGCCCAACCATCTTTGTCGCGAATGAGAATTTCATCGACGACTCGTGGTGAAGATTCATAGTATCGCAATTTGCAATAGACCGTCTGCCCACTGATGAGGTGACCCGACCCCGGCATGATATTGAGTGTCGTCAAGCCGCCTGCAAGGGCTCGACGGAAACCGGAGTCGCGAACATTGATCGAATCCAGAATACGAACACCGGGTTGAATCGGACTGCTTCCGTCCGCCGCGCCCATTCCACCGATGTGGCTATGGGTGCAAATCAGTCCTGGCATAATCCATTTGCCTTTGGCGTCGACCAAGATTGCGTCACCAGGAATGGTAACGCTGGAGGAAGCGCCCATGGCAATGATCTTGCCTCCTTGTACGACGATCGCACCATCTTGAATTGGTGGTTTGTCGACTGGCAGGAGAGTGGCGTTGACCCAGGCAATTGGGAGATCCGTTTTTGCAGGCTTTGCGTTGGTACTCGCCGGCGTTTGGCGCGCAAAGCACGGACGACAAAGGAGTGAGGTTGAAAGAACTGCCGTGGTGGTGGACAGGAAATGTCGCCGCGTATTCAAAGGATTTTGTTTCGTGAAAGGTGATCTTGGGGTTTTGGTCAACCATGCAGTTGGCAGGGCTGTTCGATTATACAAGGACGCAATCCGCTGACCTGGAAACCTTGCAGATTTCGCAGGAATTCTCGAGTACGATGGAATGCAAACGGTGGAGTCACCGTGTCCCTAGCACTTTCTTCATTGCGCCTAGCAAAACAAGTTCGACCTCTGGTGCCACACTGGACGCGGTTGGGCCGGTCTCGTAGCCACCTTCGGGATAAGCGGCAGCTGTACCTATGTAGCCAGGACCGTAATCCCCATAAGCCGCCATCATGACATGCAAATCAGGACGCATGGCCTTGGCTGCTAGTTGGTACTCGACAAAAAGCTCACCAGGCAGATGGAGCATCCGAACATCTCCTACCCGTAAGCATGTAACGTCGATTTGATGACCAGCTTGCACGCGCTCCAGCCAGGCCAGCTGGTCGGCAAACGAGATATAACCCTTAGGATTGGCTGACTTGAGTTTCGCAACGAGATCTGCTTCAGTCAAATGGGGTGCCAGAGGCAAGCTCACTGGCTGGCTGCTCCAACCAATGTCGGCAGCCGAGAGAGTTTGTAGAGCCGATTTTGCGAATGCTTCGCGCATTCCGTTCGCAAGTCGAGTGGCTAGCAGCATTCGATTGGGTTGCGATCCGTCGTTGTATTTGCCAGCCGCGATGTTTCCGCCAGCGCCGTTAAAATGAACATGCATCGCGCTATTCACGTCTTGGCCGCGGATGAATCGAGCGATGCCTGGGAAATCGGGACTAGGAATACCCAGTCGATAATAGCTTTGAGGATGGCAAGCGTAGGAACTGAGCAAAGCAATCGGCACCGTTTCATTCCAAAACCCAAGGAGAGAGACTACCGGATCGATGAGCCCTTCGGGCATTGCAACCAGAGCTGGAACTTTGCAACTGCTGCCTCGCATACTTCCCACCTTGCCATCGGGCCCGATGGCTACACGCCGATTCGAAGCCACCTCCGATACAACAGCTTCCCCGAAGCTGAAATGAGTGGCCGTTTGTGCATTCGGGATCGCACTGCGAATTGCTTCTGCAGCTCGTTGAAGGACTTGACGTTGAAAGTCCCCTTCAAATCGTGTGTAGCCAGCGATATTGAGTTCTCGGATGATTCTCTCAGCTGTGAAGTCACAACCAGGTGCGTCATGCTGATGCAACGCATGCACCGCGACGCGTCCAGGAACCGTACCTGCTGCCTTGGCTAGTGCAGAACGGAACGCGTCGTGCCCTTCGTTGGCGATGCCGATCCAATCGACTGCGCAAAGAACGATAGGTTGCTCCGACCCCAAGATCACGATCCCGCGACATCGCAACGTGAGTTCATCCAGACGCTTAACCGGATCGTAAGCCATTGCTGAACCGAGCGGCGGCGTGGCATCGACATCGAAGACAGCAACCTTGATCGGCTCGTCAGCGATTGCCAAGATCGGGACGAGAAGCAGAAAAACTAGGCCAATCAGATGTTTCATGATGGAGTGTGGGACGGCGGTCTCCGCCGAGATTACAGGAAGATGGAAAACTGTTCGGATAATAAAGGCAAATGTATGCTGCGAACCGATGCTAGCAGCATCGGCCACGTTAACCGGGCCACGTTAACCGAGCCACATTCACTTGAGCAACCATTCGACGGCGGATGTTTCTTTTGCGGACTTGTCACCGCCATAAACTTCGAGGCTGACCTTGCCGGCTTTCTTGTAAACTTCCTTCACCAACGCTGGTTCGCTACCTTCGCCAGCCAACCAAAGTGGATTGGCAGGACCGGTAGCCAGCATTCCGGGGATGTCCAGATACTTGGCTCCACCAGGCAGGAAATTCACGTCCCGATAATCGAGAAGATTTCCAAAACGAAATCCGCTGGTGTCAATAGCTGCTTTATCGATCGCCGTCCCCGCAACGGCGCGGGCCGCGGCCGCAATCGGGCCAACACTTGTTAGCCCAACGATTGCGACGGACGAAGGATTCGGATGATCGCCAATTTTGGCCGTTCGAAGAAAATGGACGGCGGTCAATACGTCATGCGTTCTTTGTGCAAACAACGAGTGGTTGTAGCCATGGGTATAACCTGCAAACTCGCGTGGGTTGCCAACGATCGGCGTCTGAGTGATTGGCTTGCCGTCGTTCTGAAAGTCTCCTTGAAATAGCATATCGAGGCCGAGCACCGTCGAACCAGCGTCGACTAGCTTTGCGACCGCGGGCTTTAAAATTCCTTCGGCGGAATACAGTCCCGATTTCCCATTCGGGTCAAGCCATACGATAGCCTTGCCATTCCACTTCTTTGGATACAGCCAGATGACCGGCAATTCTTCTTGACGACCAGCGTTCTTTAGCAATCCCGTCATCTCGATAAAAGCCCCACGGTCATTCTTGTTTTTAAGATCCCATGCCACGTCTCCCGTTTCGCTAATTTTTCTGCCTATCAAGACATCTATGGCATTACTCAAATCTTTTCCGGCGTTTTCGGGGGATTTCCAGCTAGCAAGCAATTGCTTTTCGGCATCCTCGGTCAACCAGCTCAAGAGCTTTTTTTCAAAGGCAGGACCTTTGGCGGTAGGGGCAGGATGATCTTTGTCCCATACCGTCAACTGTTCTTTTGAAAGCGGTTCGAAATCGCGTTCGATGACCGGCTCTTTGTGTCCAAGTTTGAAATGCTGATTGAGCCAGGTGTAGAACGCAGACCGCGATACGGCGTTGTAGTTGTGCGGGAAATGCTCGCCTCGTTGCAACATGACATTCTTCGGTGCCCCGAGCATTGTGTAGAGTTCCTTCAATTCAGGAAAACCTTTAGTGGACATTTCCTTTGTCCAATCGTTGGCGGTCGTCATCCCTTGCGGCTTAGGTGCGAAGAGTGCTGCGAATTCGATGTTGCCGGTATTCACCCTTAGAAGCGATGCGTTTTCACAAGTGCAGCCACCCTGCATGGCTGTACTCACCATCACGGCAGGAAAGGACAACTGAATACGCGGATCAATCGCGGCCAAGATCATCGACTGCGTACCGCCACCGCTTGCGCCTGTTATGGCAGTTCGGTTCGGATCCACTTCAGGAAGGCTCAAAAGGAAGTCAAGCGATCGCACTGCGTTGAGGGTTTGCAAGCCGAGGATACTTTGCAAGTTTGACTCTGACTGTGGGCTGTACAATCCCCAATCTTTGGTGGTATTCATTTCCGGACGCTGCGTTTTAAACGAGTGAACAACTTCTCGCGATAGCTGGACCGAATCGGAATCGCTGAGCATGTCCCATTGCCAAACCACGCAACCCATTCTGGCTAGCTGAACGCACATCGATTGAAATCGACTGTGTCCACCTTTTTCGAATCGCTCTTCACCAGTTGCGATCTCGCGTAAAAGATTGGCATCGGTTTCGGTAGAGAGCCGAGCATCCTGCCAGTGACCGTGAGCGAAGAGCACCCCTGGAACTTTTCCTGAAACGTTCTTGGGACGGTATAGATTCCCAGTTACGTAGAAACCCGGCGCGCTCTCAAAGTAGACTTTCTCTATGGTGTATTCTGGCAGATCGATTTTGCCGTGCAGAACTGCATTAAGGGGCGATTTGGTTGGCATCGGCCAGAGCCCAAGCGAGACCAGTACCTGACGTCGAACGTAATCCGATCGAGTCTCCCACTCCGCTTTGGTCTTAGGTGGTTTGAACGGAAAATACCCATTCAAATCCTTGGGTGGCAATAAACGGCAATCGTTCGGCACCGTCCCGGCGGGTTCTGCGATTGGGTCCGCTGCCACTGAAGTCGAATTCAGGAGGATGCTCCCAACGAGAAAGGTGAACAAACATAGCAAGACGTTCGACGATGGTTGGAGCTTCATGTTGGATACCGTAATGCGACGGAGGGGAAGGTGGGGACGGAGGTCGGTCTAATAGTTGCTTCGATTATTGAACGAGGTTGTAGTATACCAAACGCCGGGAGTGAATATTCGGTTACAATTCATTTGATATGCTGCGCATGGAAAATTTTTCCGCGGAGTACCGTACCGCAATCGTGGGCACGGAAATCCAATCGATGAAGCCTCGGCTGAAACAGCAAATGCCTTCCGAAGATCGTTCAATTGCTTCCTCCCAGGCCAGTGTTGCACTTTTGAGGATTTTGCGTGCCGATTCGCATGCTTCAACGCAAAGCAACTCGATGGAAATGGCATTCGATCTTGCTGTCTGCCTGGATGGAAAGCAAGTCATTGAGTGTAGTGGGAAAGGTCTACGATTGGAAGAAGCGATTGCGAATGCGGTATCCAGACTATCTGTTGAACCCTTTCGCATAAAACACCATCGCGTGCTTTTGCAGCAAGATGGACAACACCAGTGCATTGTTGCCATCGAAGAAACGTTCAGGGATTCTAGGAATTCGCTACGCGAAGGAGTGGGACGTTATGTTGCCGAGACCGTGGATTTGGGTTTGGCCGTTGCAACGCTCCGGGCAGTCAATCACGCGGGGTTATTCAAGTCTGTGTATCGAGCCAACAACCAAAAGACGCTTCGGATTTGGTCTCGCGAATTGATGGAGGAATTGAACGAAGCCATTGGATTGGGCTCCTTGAGCGAGTTGAAACGCTTGGAAGCGGACTCTGTTGTTCTCGATCACTTCAATCGAGTGGCTTCTGCCGCCGTCATCACTGCTTCCAATTCACCGAAGCCCGAATCTATCTTGAGCCTGTTTGACACCAGCGCATGGCTTTACGATTCTCAAGGTCGAAAGCGAAACTCATTTACCGATACATCCCTCTGGTTAGCCTGGTATCCTGGGCTCGACGCTCCCGAGCGCATTGTGGATTCCGTCATAGCGACCCTACCCACCACACCAGCGTCGAAGATTCCTCGGATTGTCAGTCTATTCGAAAGTCCAACGAGTTGGTGTAGGTTTCGCGGGGCGGTGGATTTGGAGGATCACGATGTACTACATGTCTTGCTGGGGCGCGGCTTGCAAGATCAGGACGAAGCATTTGTGTTGGGGTTCGCCATGGGGACTGCAAAAAAAGTGAGCTGGCTTCAATATCACATCTTTCAGTTTACGATATCACGTCTCTACCCGGAGCCATACCGCATTCCGCGATTCCTACACCCGGCATTTCAACTTGGAGTCAAATGTGGCCAAGCGACCGGAGTTCGAGACCTCTATAAACGCCCGCTCAAGAACCTGAAGAGTCTATCGATCAAAGAAGCGCGTCGCGAAGCCGGAATCGATTCGGAGGTGCTTCGCCAGTTCTACCGACGGGAGCAACTCGCCATTCCGATAACTATCGCTAGCCTTAGGCTGCCGTAACCGCCCTCGACTTTCCCGCTACACTTCGTGTTTCATTCTGTTTTTTTCTTGAGTTGCGCTAGTTCCGCCAGTTCCGCCATGGCTTCAGCTAGCCCTTTTCCGATGCCACCGAGAATCTTGGCCGAGCCAAGATAGTGAAACTCGAGATTGGAAATACCCTTTTCGAGCACCTGCCTTTCGCGCTCTGTGAGACCTTCGATACGCAGTTTGTCCTGCAACGCCCTTTCCTCGGCGGGATTCATTTTACCCTCGGTCGCGAGCTTCTTTGCTTTTTGTTTGATTTCATTCTCCTTCGCTTTCGAATCGCTTAATTCACGATCCCAATACTTCTCCGCCCAGACGGTCGCAACATTTCCTTTGAATTCTGGCAATGCAGCCGGAGCAGCCATCGCGAGACGGAAGTTTGTATGGGTGGCCTTGTAACGTTGCTGATCGGGACCATACTCGGCGACCGGACCGCCCACTCCAAGAACTCCGATGACGAAGGGGAGCTTCGGTGCGTTCAAATCTTTCCGCACATCACGGATGAAATGAGCCATAGCATGGCTGTAGGCATCGTAGCCGCCCGGCATGTCGCGATTCGGATAGGTGCCGGAGTCCACCATGTCGTTCCAACCTTGGAACCAGACAAAGCCGGATAATTCGTATCCTTTTGTCGAATCGTAGCTTGGCACCACGCGTTTGATATCCGCGAGTACGCTTTTCACATGCTCGACCATCAATCGATAGTTAACACCCGTCGCCATTTCCTTCTCCGCCTTGATGGCCGCTATGTCCTTGCCCTGTTTTTGGAACGTCGCAAGCTGTGTCTCGTTGAACACATACGGCCCGGCGCTCTGTGAGCGGAAATCGGTATTCAGGCTCTTGCCTCCCCATGAAGTCTTGATAATCAGGATGGGGCCATCGATGAATTTTTCCATTGTGATTCCAAAGGTGTACTCGGGCCCAATTTTCGGACCGTTCTGGCTCGCACCGAATCCCGTGGTTAGCTTCCCCGTTTGCTCAGCGTCAGCACAACCGATCGAGGAAATCCAAACCCGTTCACAGACCTTTGGTGAGCCGTCGGCGTTCTGCATCTCCGCAAGCAGCGGCTTGGTCGCCGGGTCCATTCCGATGTGCTCAAATGTGCGAACCTGGGCATGCCCTTGCATGTTCGACTGACCAGCAAGGACGAAAACTCGCAAAGGCTGCGCTTCCGCGACAGCAGGAATTATCAACAGCACTAAAAGTAGGGAAAGACTATATTGTTTCATATCGGGGGTACTTCCAAAGGTACGTGTTTACCGAGACAGTCCATCAATTTAGCAAGATTTTCGTAGAGAAATCGGCTGGCAATAGAATTGGTGGAACATACTTTGGCCCCGGGCCTATCAACCGTTCCTTGATCCAGTCTTTAAAATCTTTTCCTCG
>JANMHA010000330.1:0-2013 GCA_031374925.1 Pirellula sp.
CCGGCGGCGAAGTGCGGCAAGCGGGTCCACGGGCTTCGAGCGACTGAGCGCGATACAAAGGTCGGCCATCGCAACAGCGTCTTCCACGCTGACGAATTCCGGAGCAATTCGATCCGCGGGTCCGCAGTTGTGATAATTTCCGAGCGCCACGCACATTGCAGCCGTGCGGTAGCCGTAAACCTAGAAGCGTGATTGTAAAGGCCTGTGCATTAGCGGAAAAATCTGATGTAGAGAGGGATGCAGCGTGAAAATGCACCCCTGAACACTCACCCTGAGGGTGAGCAGGAGATCCAGTCGATCCAAGCACAGACGAACTGGCCTGTGGACACTCCCGGCGGGCGTTACTACGCCGAGTTTGCGGACGACGCGCCCGTCACCCGCGAAGGGCAGTTGATTTTCTTTTCGCAATTCCTTCACAGCGGCGGACGCTGGGAGCAGTTTTTGCGCGGCTGCCCGCTGCGATACTTCGGCAATCGCGGCAGCAAAATTGTGGACGTCCTCGGCACCGTCACGCTCTCCATCCTCTGCGGGCATTGGCGCTATGCCCACATCAACTCTGTGCGCGGCGACCGCCTCAATCCGCCCCTTTTAAAAATGACCGGCACCGTCAGCGAAGACGTCGTGCGCGGTGCGATGAAGCGCATCGACGAAACCGTCGGCCTCGACTGGCTCGCCGAAGAAATGCGCGACTGCGTAAAGCCCGTCCTTAGCGTCCCCTACATCCTCGATCTCGACTGCACGGTAAAGACCCTTTACGGCCACCAACAAGGCGCACAAATCGGCTACAACCCGCACAAGCCCGGACGCCCCAGCCACGCATTCCACAGCTACTTCATGGCGAATACGCGCATGAGCCTCGGCGTCGAAGTCTGCCCCGGCAAAGACACCGCCGCAAAACACGGACTACCCGGTCTTTGGAAACTGCTCGCCGCCCTCCCACGCACCCATTGGCCCACATTTTTGCGGGGCGATTGCAACTACGGAAACGAACGCATCATGAGCGCCGCCGAAGCCCACGAACTGCCGTATCTTTTCAAACTCAAACACACCGTAAAAGTCAAAACCCTCATCCAACAAATGCAACGCGCCGGAGCCGCGTGGACCGACGCTGGCGACGGCTGGCAAGCCATCGAAGCCACCCTCCGACTCAGCGGCTGGAGTCGCGAACGCCGAGTCGTCCTCGTCCGCGAAGCCCCCGCCATCGCCCCCCTCGGGAGCAACGCCCGGCGGCGACGCGACCACCAACAACCCGCCCTCACCGGCAGTGCCCAATGGCAAAGCACCGCCGCCCCCTGGAGCGGCAAAATCGCCGTCCTCGCCACCAGCCTCGATCCTATCGCCTACCCCACCACCGCCATGCCCCGACTCTACCGCGAAAGAGCGGACGCCGAAAACGTGTACGACGAACTCAAAAACCAATGGGGCTGGGCCGGCTACGTCACCCAAAAACTCGCCCCCTGCCGGCTCATGGCCAACCTTATCGCCCTCATCTACAACTGGTGGCACCTCTACGCGAGAATGCACGACGGCGACCACCACCGCGAAGCCATAACCAGCCGCCCCGCCCTGCTCAACGGAGTCGCCCGGCTCACCCAACACAGCGGACAAAAAACCATAAAAGTGAACCTCCAACACGAAAACCGGGCAGACATCCAACAATCCATCCTCGCCATCAGCAACACATTACAGAGGCTCAACGCCATCACAGAGCAATGGACCGTAAACCAACGCTGGACGCTCCTTTTGACGTATATCTTCCGCCGCTGGCTGGGCGGAAAATGGCTCGGCGAACTCCCACCCCAAGCCGCCCTGTTCCTCTCGGGCTGAAATCCCCAAACTTCACGCTCTCCCCATCCCAAAAATCGCCGAATCACTCAGCGATTACGCTCCCCATTCACGTTTTTAGGTTCAAACATGAGCGTGAACCCGCTTCCGGCTCTCGCCCACGGCACTTCGACTTGTTTGACTCCGTGTTTCTCGCACCGGCAGCGCGGCACTCGGGCCACGAGCTGG
>JANMHA010000375.1:0-9813 GCA_031374925.1 Pirellula sp.
GCGAGGAAAAGATTTTAAAGACTGGATCAAGGAACGGTTGATAGGCCCGGGGCCAAAGTATGTTCCACCAATTCTATTGCCAGCCGATTTCTCTACGAAAATCTTGCTAAATTGATGGACTGTCTCGGTAAACACGTACGAGTTGCCGCAGGAAACTCATTGGTTTCGTTGGCTCGAAGTCTCACTCCAGAACAACGAGTCAAGGCAGTTGAGTCATTAATTGCCTCCCTCAATAAGTCTACAGAGGCAGCAATACCATTGGCGAAATTGATCGCTTTTTTTGAACCGTATCTGCGAGATCGCTATTCCACCGAACTCCTAACAATTATGCAGAATAGGCTAGCTTCCACTTTAGACAACTCCTCAACGGTCGACTGGATCGCATCGCATCGTTTCGCTTGCCTATCGATGTTAAATTCTCGTTCAATGGCATCGCGATTTCAACACCCTGGCTGCGTTGATGATCTACGCGAATTCATGTTGATGCGGTTTGAGGAGCTCCTATTTCACCAAGGTAATTCAGTCTATATTTTGGTCGAAAACGCGAGCAAGTCTTTAGTGTCGCCAATAACACTCGAAAAGCAGACTACACCACTACGCCGCATTTCCACTTTGTATGACGCAGCCGAATGGATCATCGAGAACTGGCCAGACTTTGACCTCGAGGCCAACCAACCTGTTTTTTGGCTAGGAGAGAATTGAGTCGATAATAACAGATAAGTCTCAACGATAAGAATGCATGTGTTTGGAAGATCGCTACCTGGCAGTAAGATTCTCAAATTAGTTGGCAGAATGGAAACGGATGGACCATGCCTTTGGAATTGGCTCCTTTTTAGACGCCGGTCACAGCACCGGTTGGGAGGGGATGAAACGAGTCTTGGCTCGCGAGGAATACCGTAGCAATTTCTAATCCCATCTCCATTGTGCAAGCGTCCGATTCCCTACGACAGGCTTCTGCGATTTTGGAAGCGTCGTATCAGCGTCAGGCGTTTGTCGCTTCCACAGGTTGGACTGAGGCTGGATTCTGGTTAGCTCATCAACTGTGGAAAGCGTCGCACTCCTGCAGGATCGGACTGGCCAGCAACCTAGCAGCGACCGTAGCTATTGCGAATCCCATCCATTGTGAATCCGTCCAATTCCCTCCAAGACGCTTCTGCGATCTCCACAAGGATGTACGTAGCTGCTAGCTTCCCGAATTCGGCTGGATTCATGGTAGCTTGCTCCATTGTGGAAAGCGTCGTACTCCTGCAGGATCGGCCTAGCCAGCAACCTAGCAGCTACCACTTCCACCGGTTATATTACTTGTCGATCCGCATCGTTGCTGTTGAAGTCGTGATGATTGACGGTAAAGTTGGCTTCAACTTTCCAGTTTCGCTTATTTCACGGAGTATGATCGATGCAAAGCGTGCGTTTCACTTGTGTTCTTCTGGTTTTTGCTTGTTTTCAAGTTGGAATATTGGCTGACGATCTCAAACCGACGCCAACAGCAACTCATGGCAAGCTCGATGGTCAATGGTTATTTGAGTCAGCCATGCTCGGTCAAACGGATCAGTTAGATAGGGTCTGGTCGTCTGTGGTTTCTATCTCCAGTGATCGCTTCGAGATCTCGAATTTTGTCGATCCGTCAAAACAACTCAAAGGGAATTTCAGCTTCGATGAAAGAGTTTTGAACTCACTCGATTTAACGCTCGAGGAACTTGACTTTGCCAGCTTGGGGGAACCATACAAAATTTCTGCCTCAACCCTTAATGGAATCGTCCTGGTTGATGATGAGAACACGATTACGATAGCATTGAATCGCGCCGCTTCCGCGAAACGCCCGACAAAGTTCGAATCTTCGGAGTCGGTTTTTCTAATTTATCTGCGTCGTGCACCCAGAGATTTCAAAGAGTACCCAAAGGAAATTACTGTTCGAGTTACGGCCGCAGACGGAAAACCGGTCGAAGGCGCTATCGCGGCTACGTTTCATTTGAGGCAAAAGAAGCCAGGCCACGACGCAGCATCATGGGAGTTCTTCGGTAAAAAGTCTACGGATTCAAGAGGAATGGTTTTGTTCCCCTACGATCAACTCCCCAAAGTTATTCGCGATGAGACGACAAAACAAGTCGCGTTCCCACAACTCTCGCCGTCATTGTTGGCAAATGGCGATCTCTCGGTAATCCTTGCTCCCGAATGCTATTTGCAAGGAACCATCAACTGTGAGGAACTTTCGAAAGCGGGACAGCCGCTCGGTTGGACCAATGTCTATCTTGAGGAAAACGGTCGTTCGATTGCCAGTTGCAGTTCAGAAAACGGCAAGTTCGACTTCTTAGTGCCGCCCGGAAAGTACCAACTCAACGCGTACGGAAGTGAACTTCATCGCAGAAAGGTAACCGTTACTGTTCCAGCGAATCGATCGAACTTTACTGCGGATCCAATAGCTCTGAAAGCCTCAGAGTTTGCTTTTTTGAAAGGGAAACCTGCACCGGAGTTCGTGGAGATAACTGGCTGGTCCGGCGAACCAGTAACGCTCTCCGACATGAAGGGGAAATACGTGCTTGTCGACTTCTGGGGTTACTGGTGCGGTCCCTGTGTTGGCGCGATGCCTGTTTTGATCGAACTACACGAAAAGTTCAGCGACAAAGGTTTGGCCATCGTCGGTGTTCACGTCGATGGGGAAGGCGAAGTCGATACTGATCTTAAGTTAAAAGAGAAACTGAAGCATACGGTAAAGGAGACCTGGAATGGCAAGGAGATGCCCTTCTCGAATGCGCTCGTTTCTGGAAAGATCGTAGGCGAAGGTGAAAATAGACATCAAACAGGCACACCCAAAATCTACGGTGTCCTTAGGTACCCAACGACAATCCTAATTGATCCCGAAGGAAAAATCGTTGGTGAATTCAACGCTCGCGATATCAATGCGGCAACGGCAAAGGTTGAGATACTGCTTGAGTCCTTAAAATGATTCCGCAGTTTCGCCGATACTTCGAGCAAAATAGTGGCGAACAAGTAGGCGAGCTCACTTACTTGGATGATGCCGACTCCGGTTGTTTAGCAGGCAGACTTATTGCCACGCGGAAACCTTGACCACCGACGCTGCTCTTGGGGTTCTGTCTACCGCGACTTGCCGTCCGGAAAGTCGCTGCGGTGTATTGTCGACTGCCTCCACGAACCACGCGCTCTGTGCCAACGCTCGGTCCCTGAGGATCGGTTACGCTAGTTGTTGAGTATTCGCCATACCAGTCATTACACCACTCGTGGACATTTCCATAAATATCAAACAAGCCCCATCGGTTTGCCTTCTTTTCGCCTCCGGGACGTGTTCTACCCTTAGAATTTTCGCCAGACCAAGCATACTCCTCTATCCCTGCATTAGATTCTCCAAAGAAATATGGGGTTACGCTAGTTGCGCGGCAAGCGTACTCCCACTCCGCTTCTGTTGGTAATCGATACGCCCGTCCAGTCGTTTTCTCAACCGGCAATTCCGATAGCTTTGTGCAAAATGAAACTGCGTCTCCCCATGTTATTGCCTCCACTGGAAGCCTGCTATCTTCCAGGGTGTGATCGCTTCTTCCCATTACTTTTTCATACTGGCCCTGCGTCACCTCGTACGCACCCAGATAATACAAATTGCTAATCGTCACAAAATGCTGCGTCTCATCGATGAGTCTTCCTTTCTCTTCGTCAGGCGAGCCCATCGTGAATGTGCCAGGAAGTATCAAAACCAATTTCATCCCGATGCTGTTGATAATCTCCTTCGAATGCTGACCAAGCGCAGGGGAGCAAACCAAAAGAACGATACATAAAACTAAAGCTCGCATCTCATTGTCTCCGCTAATGAACTTAGATCGAACCTAGCAAGTGTATCAGATTCAACCCAGTGCTGCTCGGAGCCTACATGCTTGCCAGCAAATCGAACACGATTTCGCACGGCCTGGCCTCTTCACGCCAGCTAACTTCCTACATTTGCTGTCAGCTAGATTCTCGAATTGGTTGGCAGGATGCATGGCTAGTTAGCTCATCAACTGTGAAAGCGTCGTACTCCTGCAGGATCGGCCTAGCAGCAACCTAGCAGCTAACGTAGCAATTGCTAATTTCCATCCCTTGTGCAAGAGTTCGATTACCCCCAACACTAACGAAAGCACTGACATCCGGTCAAACCGATACGCCAAGCAACTCTTTCGCTTCTAGATATCCTAGTGAGGTTCGACCGTATTCACTTGCTGTAACTCTCGCAAGTGCGACCAATTGGTTCCATCGGAATGCGTTTCGGGTAGATGAAAATTCAACGAGTGCCGTGTGGTAGTACTTCTCAGCATGTAATGCTCCGTCTTCGCTAGTTGCGAACCGCAACATTAAATCGAACATTGGCCGTTCCACATGGCCAAGTTGTCCGTAACGTTTCACAATGGCCGCAGCTCGAAATTGCTCTTTGCTCCTTATCGCTTCGTCCGCTTGTGCGATTAGAATCTCGGCCTTCTCTTCGCGAACTTCTGCCAAGTGCTCAGCAAAGGGATAAGGCGATGACGTTGACCGTTCGCTTTGCCCGCCGGTATGGAATGCGCCAACGAGCAAGCTCGCAACGACGTTCCTCGGACTGCTCACGCGAACAATGTTTCGCCACGCATTGGCTGCGTCCGAGGCGTGAACACCAACGGAATCTCCATGACAACTACCTTTAGGTTTCTCGGCATTCGCCCATTTCTCAGGGCGACCGGGATCATGCAATACGAGCCGATTGGCCGCAATTGAAATTGCCTCACCAACCGCATCTGGCGAAAACCCCTCCACCAACGACTGAGCAACGGCGTTGGCGGCGTGTTCTCTTGACCCACGAAAGATCGCATCCGCCAATTCGCTGATCCACAAATCGTCGCCAGTTCGTGTTCCAAGTTGACGGCCCAAGAGTTTGTATTGATCCAAAAGCGAAGGCAGGACCTGACGAATTGGAGACACTTGCTGATTATGTACTTGAATCTGCTTCTCAGTGTTTGCACAGTAACGAATCGATTGACGCAGGAGGCAATTAGCCCACTCGTTTCCAGCCAGTTCCAGGGTGTCCATTGCCCTCCAAGCCAGAACAACACGATGAACGTCGACTTCATCATCAACTTCGAACTGTAAATGATTGAACGCTTCGCCGGCTGGCAAGTGCGCAAGCGACGCAAAAATTCGGTCGGCTCGTTCTACGTCTCCCGTACGTGCAATGCTTCTCAAATACTCGCCAGGGCTTTCCTCGCTGGGAATGGCTTCTGGGACAACACTGTGGAGCACTTCGCTCTGCCTTCCACCAAACTCTTGCATGCGAGTCGCGTTGCGATGCAGTACCTTTAGAACAGGTAATGCCTGCAACTCAGTCGGTAATTCCTTGGACATTCGGTAGGCCGGCGCTAACGCCATGAAAGTGTGGAAGCCGATATAGTCTTGTCCGCCAAATGTACGCGCGTTTGACAATGCTCCTGCTGCGACCAAAGTTTTCAACTCTTCGCCAGACTTCAAGCGTTGTACCAGTGCCGCTGTCAATTCGGCTGGTGGCGTTTCTTGCATCAAACGAACCAACGGCTCCAACTTGCCAAAATCAAGTGCGGAAGGAATGTCGTCAGCAAATGCGACTTCAATGCCGAGGTCTGCGGCCAATGAAGTCCCTAACCCAGCCATCAACATTCCTCCGCCAACTCGATTCAAAAACTGACGACGACTAGCAGCCATAGTTAGATCCAATTTAAGTTAAGATTTTATTGCGCCCTGCTTAACGGGGCAGAATCCCCCTCAGTCTATCATCGTGCTGGAGCAAACACAAAGTGAAATGGTGTGGCTTTTCAGGCACTCCCCTGGTTCGAGCCACAACAAACGTAACGGCGAGGGAAGCGTCCTGTTAGCAAGTTTTAGCTGTTGTTTCAGAGACCCCGCCAGTTCGAACGAAAAAACGCGGCCACTAGTTCTGTACGTATACGCCTGAGAATACTCCGATTCCTTCCGACAAGGATGGCCTATCTGCTAACTTCCCAGATTAGCTGGTCGTGAGCTTCTCGAATTGGTTGGCAGGATGCTGACGGAATGGACCATCTTCCGTGAATATTTCGCTTCCTTCCGACAAGCTTCTGCGATTTTCACAAGGTTTTGCGGGTAGCTAGCTAGCTAATTCCCAGTGTAGCTTGGAAGTGACATTCTCGAATTTGTTGGTTGGCTGGATTCAATCAATTGAAACAACTTCCCCACCGGATCGCGTCACGAACGCTCGAAGCGTCGCCGGACCGAGCGATTCAGAAAGAAATTGAACAGACCCATCTGCTAACGAAACATGAGCGCCTCCAGGGTGTTGACTAAATATCTCTTCAAATGGTCCGCAGTTATTTACATTCCAAGGGCAAATTGCAGGACCACCCTGTGGAGAAGCGTTGTTGTTAATTTTCTTTGAAACACCAAACGCATTGTCCGCTTCCGCCCATCGCCAAATCCGCCGCTTCTGCCCATCCAATGGATCAACGTACACATGATTCAATTGCATGCGTTCGTCGCGACCGATATCTTCGCCAAACAGGATAGTGTTTGAGGTGCCATCAGTAATGTCTGCAAAGCGACTACCGCCTCTTACCAACGCCCCTTCGGCACGCAGGGATTTATTCTGTAGCCCGGTAATTGGATCAAGGTCGACATAGTAGATCGGACCGTAATCGGTACAGCCAAATCCGTCAATATCTTTTGGCGACGGTCGCCATGCGTTCGATGGACAAATAAACGAACTAACAACTTGTTTGGCGGCAGAAATATTTTGAGGAGTCGCGTTATAGGCAAACCTCAGGTCCATTTGGGTGTAGACATTAGATTGTTCAACAAACGGAAGAATAGCTGTGAATGCGGAATGCACGTCGAAGGTGGTGGACGCAGGGTTGGTCGAGAAATTAGTGCCTTGGCCGGACGAGGGCAGTCGCCGGTGTGCACTTTCATAATTGTGCGTTGCGAGTCCTATTTGACGCATATTATTGCTACATGACATTCGGCGGGCTGCTTCCCTCGCGGCCTGCACAGCTGGCAAAAGCAACCCAACCAAAATTCCGATAATGGCGATGACAACCAATAATTCCACCAACGTAAACCCGCTAACTGCGACTACACTTTGCTTTTTATTGGTCTTCTTGCATTGCTTTTGAAACGACATACAATCCCTTTTCTTGAACGAAGCAACATTCAAACGAGTGTTGTAGTGTTGCGGGTTAGGAAGGGTGTGTCAACACGCAATTGTTTCCAACATGAATATTTTTGAGAAAGCTTTGGAGTTTTCGACAGACGAGGTGACAATGCTGACGTGGAAAGTCCAACGCAAGCGGGAGTCGTGGCGATAGGCCGATCAATATGTATCTAAAGTTAAAGAGTTTTTGAAATAGCTGAGTCGGATTCAAAGGCAAAACTGGCTCAGGCCGATGCCGAAGTGTGTGCGAGCAATTTATAAGCACTTGGCGCAGGTTTAGTGACGACTCAACGCGAAGGCAAGTTCATTTATTACCGGATCAATCGCGACATTGTTCGCCGCAAAACGGTGACTAGCGCGTTTGTCTTGGATGCTGCTGAATAGAATTGCAAGCCTAGACTCAAATATCTAATCGCGAAAGCGTCAAAACAGATTCACCCAATTTAGTTTGCTGGATTCACAGCTAGTTGGCGATAGTTCATGTGTTTGGGTTAGGAAAAAATGATGATGCCTCGAAACTGGCAATTTTTTCCGGAACCAGGAAGTAGGAGGTCATCCATTGTGACAACATCCGCTTCCTCCTTCGTAAACTGAAGCGACGATGCTGCCATACTTACTAGTCCATTCAAGCGACCCCTTACCGAGCCCTCCAATGCGGTTCATTCCGCGGGGGAATGCCCACAGATTGGTCTGCATATCCTCGACCCAGTCCATGGACCGACCTGTGACGGTCTGCCTTTCTTTGCCGAAATAGACGGCTCGAGTGCAAGCGTCCGCGACTGGAAACTCAATCACACTACATGTGGATAAAGCCACGAAGGCGATGATAGGAGCAGACAACAGAAATCTTAGACGCATCGATAGGCCTTTTTTTGAGAATGAAGTGGGTTGCGTAGATCGGATAAATATCAATAGAAGATCCGAATTGTACGCGATCCGCACATGGCTGGCCCAACTTCCCCAACAACTTGGCTCGTTAGTGGAAAAAGACTGGGTATGCATCATCTTTTTCTCACTACATTCCGCGTGTGCGACCGGCTAGCTTCATGTCCACAGAGGGGTGAGGTCGTTGAGCAGCTTGATTTTGCGAGATCGCGACAAACTGGTTAACAGAGTCTGGTCAGCGCATACTTGTGAAAATTGGAATCCGGCGGGATGCTACGAATCGAATGCGACGAGTTGACGACCAATTCCCAACGGACAGCACATCTTCTGTGAACATGCCGTTCGCATCAGGCAAGTTGGAATCGAGGCTGTTACAATTGCGTTTGTCCAGAATCGCAATGTGAGCAACCACTATGTCCGACGTCACCCGTATTTTGTCGCAAATCGAATCTGGTGATCCGTCGGCGGCTGAGCAGTTGTTGCCGTTGGTTTATGAGGAATTGCGTAAGGTGGCGGCAGCCAAGCTGGCGTTCGAGAAGCCAGGGCAGACGCTGCAAGCCACTGCGCTAGTGCACGAAGCTTTCTTACGCTTGGTTGCAGCGCCTCAGAATCAGGCCGACAAGGCTTCTTCGCACTGGGACGGACGAGGGCATTTCTTTGCCGCCGCGGCAGAATCGATGCGGCGGATTTTGGTTGAGAATGCACGCCGCAAAGCGCGTACTAGACATGGAGGCAACCTGATCCGTGAGGAACTAGACGATATTCCAATCGCTACCTCGGATGTTCACGAAGACCTTCTGGCTTTGGACACTGCCCTAGATCGTATGAAGTCGGTGAACAAACAAGCCGTGGACCTGGTTCAACTCCGATATTTTGCAGGTCTATCTCTGGTTGAAGCGGCGGAGCTGCTCGACATATCCCCCCGTACTGCCGGTCGTTTATGGGCCTACGCTAGGGCTTGGTTGCACCAAGAAATCACTGGGAAAACAGCGAATCCAAAAAAAGTTTGAAATTTTTGGCTTACATCAGCAGGAAACGTCGCATTGATAGTGGACCAACATTTTTCGACTCGGCTGAGGGATCATTAGGATGAACGAATTTGAACTATTTCAATTAGCTCTGGATATCAATGATCCTGCAGCTCGCAAACTGTTTTTGACGTCGGCCTGCGAACAAAATGGGGAGATGCTTAGTCGGGTTGAGGCGCTGCTCGAATCGCACGATGGCCAGAGTCTATTCCTTAATACGCCGGTAGTCGAACAGATTGCTGACATTACGAATGCCGATCCCGATGCTACAGCCTTACTTCCTAACGGATCGGCACACACCATGACACATCAAGACGACGCCGATGACGCGATTCCCCTAGGGTATTTAGAGCCTTCGACCAAGCCAGGCTCGTTAGGGCGACTGGCTCATTACGAAGTTCTTGAGGTGGTAGGCCGCGGCGCGTTTGGAACGGTGCTTCGGGCTTTTGACGAAAAACTGCAGCGAGTAGTAGCGATCAAGGTCATGGCACTCGAGTTGGCGGCGACCTCGCCAGCCCGCAAGCGGTTTCTGCGAGAGGCCCAAGCTTCGGCCGCTATTCGTCACGAGTATGTTGTGAGCGTCTTTGCGGTCGAGGAGAAACCCTTGCCCTATTTGGTGATGGAGTACATTCCCGGTCGGACGCTGCAGCAACGTTTGAATGAACGGGGACCTCTCGACGTGCCAACGGTATTGCGATTGGGTCGGCAGATCGCCGAAGGACTGGCCGCCGC
>JANMHA010000427.1:0-5831 GCA_031374925.1 Pirellula sp.
CTGGGTTGCTGATGCTCGCTAGCGTGTTGTTTTACGGTTGGAAAATATCGTTGGTAGTGGTCCCGATCGCAGCATTGATGTGCGTTGCTCCAAGGTTTTTCTGAAACCCTCCCGCCGGTTCGTCCGGTTTAGTCACCCTCGCCGGTTCGTCCGATTTCGTCACCCTCCCCTGGGAGCAACGCTGTGAAGCATTTTCGTCCGATCGGAGCTTGCCTCCGACGGACGCCGTTTTGGCGTACTAAAAGTGCAGCTCAGACCTTAAAGTACAGCCCTCCGCTCACGCCTCGACCGCCTACGGCGGGCGGGGCGGGAGGGGAGGGCTGCGGTTCGCGGGTTGTTTAGTAGCACGCCAAAACAAGGTTGAGGTGAGGCAAGCTCCCTCTCAACCTAAGCGAATTGTTGGTGAAAATGCTTCACAGCGTTGCCTTTTGGGGGTGAGGGCGAGACGCAACGCGCTGCGATGAGGGAATTGGTCTGGGTGTCAGTTTGCCTAGAGATGGTTTCCGCGTCTACTTCGGATCAGCGGCCAAGCATGTGGCATCGCACACGTTTCGACATTCGTTTGGACGCGTGCTACACGCCGCTATGGTGGGATCACGGCGAGGACCGCCGTGCCAGCCTGAGCGAAAGTCTACAAAATTATTTCTGCTTAGGTCTTGGTACGCGCGAGCCGGAGCCTTTGGTGGAGCGTTTGCGTTGTCGACCACCAACCATTCGCTCGTCGGAACTGTCATCCTCGACAGCTTCACCGATCTTCTCTCGCATTCGAACAATCTTGTCGCGCAGTGCAGCTGCTCGTTCGAATTCGAGATTCTCGGCAGCCGCCAGCATTTCCTCTTCCATCGTTTTGAGATAGTCCTCCGTAATGCGTTCGGAGGTGGCGTCAATTCGAACCATGTCTCTTGCCCGCTTGCGATTCTCTGCCGCTTGAAGAATGCTAGCCGTTACCTCTTTACGCACCGTCTCCGGGGTGATCCCATGTTTTAAGTTGTACGCTTCTTGCAGTTTTCGACGGCGCTGCGTCTCCTCGATTGCCGTCTGCATCGAGGCTGTCATCCTATCCGCATACAAAATCACTTTCGAATTTGCATTCCTAGCGGCTCGGCCAATCGTTTGAATCAACGAAGTTTCACTTCGCAGAAAACCCTCCTTGTCAGCATCCAGGATGGCGACCATGGAGACTTCTGGAAGATCGAGCCCCTCACGAAGCAAATTGACCCCAACCAAGACATCGCATCGTCCCTCTCTCAGTTCACGCAGCAAATCAACTCGTTCAAACGCATCCAACTCGCTATGCAACCATCGGCATTTGAGGTCGTTCTCGACAAAGAAATTAGAAAGGTCTTCCGCTAAGCGTTTTGTAAGCGCGGTAACCAAGGTCCGGTCCCCCATCGCGATGCGTTCGCGAATTTGGCCGAGCAAATGCATAACCTGTCCTCGGGCAGGAACAACTTCCACAATGGGATCTAGCAAGCCAGTTGGACGAATGACTTGCTCAACCACTTCACCCTGGGTTTGCTCAAGCTCGTAGTTGCTAGGGGTTGCGGAAACGAAGACCACTTGGTTGATCTTGGCTTCCCATTCTTCAAATTTCATCGGCCTATTGTCCAAGGCACAAGGCAAACGGAAGCCGTGCTCGACAAGCGTCGTCTTGCGACTACGATCCCCTGCGTACATGGCGCGCACTTGTGGTACTGAGACATGCGACTCGTCAACCATCAACAAGTAGTCTTTTGGGAAGAAGTCGTAGAGGGTGTCGGGGGTTGAGCCAGGCTCTTTGCCAGACAATGGCCTCGAGTAGTTTTCAATACCAGGGCAATGTCCAACCTGCTGCAGCATCTCCAAATCAAACCGAGTTCGAGCATTGAGCCTTTGCGCTTCAAGAATTTTGCCCTCGCCCTTGAACTTCTCAAGCTGCATTTCCAACTCTTGCCGAATCACTTTGATCGCATTGTGAATCCGTTCTTCGGAAGTAACGAAGTGTTTTGCTGGGTAGATATAGACTTCCGTTAAACGCGAAATCACTTCGCCACTGGTTGGATTGATGATCGAAATTTGCTCGACTTCGTCCCCCCACGACTCAATGCGATAAGCGAACTCTTCGTAGGATGGCCACAATTCCATCGTGTCACCGCGAATTCGAAACTTGCTGCGTTCAAATGAAATATCGTTCCGTTCGTATTGGATGTCGATCAGGCGGAGCAGCAAATCCTCTCGGTTGATGGACTCCCCAACTCGGATCGGCACGACGCTTCGTTTGTACTCCTCAGGCGACCCCAACCCGTAAATGCAGGAGACGCTAGATACGATGATGCAATCGCGACGGCTAACCAGAGCGCTTGTCGACGCCAATCGCAATCGATCGATTTCCTCATTGATCGAAGCGTCCTTTTCGATATAGATATCGCGCTGAGGGATGTATGCTTCGGGCTGGTAGTAATCGTAATAGCTGACGAAGTAGTGGACCGCATTGCGAGGAAAAAACTCCTTAAACTCAGCGTAAAGCTGCGCCGCCAGCGTTTTGTTGTGGCTCAGAACAAGCGTCGGCTTTTGCACCGCCTGGATCACATTCGCCATCGTAAAAGTCTTTCCAGAGCCGGTCACTCCCATCAGCACTTGGTGCTTCTTGCCAGAGTTTAATCCTCGAACAAGTTCTGCGATGGCTTGAGGTTGATCGCCTGATGGTTTGAAACGGCTATCCAAGTCGAAAGCGGTGAATCGCTCGAATGGGTTCATGCTCGTGAGCCTCCTTTCGTTCTTGCATGCAGATCTACAAAACTCTCGCCCATATGCTCTTCAGGTAGCTTGTTTCTGGGCAGTGGGCTACGACAGGATGGTCTGGGGCAGCCCCATTGGAATGGATGATTTGGAGCGTCCTCGGCGGGTGCGGATTGCCTTGATCATCGAAGCCAGTCGCCTTCGCAGCCGAACGGACAACTCCATTGAAGGCTTCGCTGTCCAACAAGCCGGCGCAGGAGCATGTCAGCAACAGCCCCCCTGGCTTGACCATCTGCATAGCCAGTCGATTGAGATCGAAATGCTTGTGTGTCCCCTCCTCAAGTTCCAGCCGGGAGCGAATCAATTTTGGTGGGTCCAAAATGACGACGTCATATTGTCGGCCGATGCGTTGCATATCGCGCATGAACGCAAAGGCATCCGATTGAACGAAGCGGACTCGGGTATGGTTGATGTCTGCGTTCTTTTTTGCAAACGCCAGCGGCTCGGCATCCAGATCGACACCTGTCACTTCGGACGCTTGACCTGCCTTGGCCGCCTGGACCGCAAAGCCGCCCGTATAACAACATAAATCCAAAACCGTTTTTCCTTTACACAATTCGGCAAGCCGACGGCGGTTGTCACGTTGATCGCAAAAGAAGCCAGTCTTGTGACCGGTTCCAAAATGAACTTTATACTTAACACCGTTTTCAGTGATGGTGACGACCGGCGGCAAGTCAGGTGAAGAACGATTCGGGACGGTGCATCCCTCTTGACTAATGAATTGTGGACACTCCTGAATGAGGTAGTGCTTGGTACCAAGCTCCTTGGCCAATAGCTCCAAAATAGGCTCGCAACGTTTGGACATGCCGAGGCTAAAGACTTCGGCGCTCAAACAATCGCCGTATCGATCCACGACTAGCCCCGGCGTGCCATCGGATTCACCGTGCAAAACGCGATAGGCATCGGTTGTTTCATCTAGGCGAAGTATGTCGCGACGCAACGAGACTGCTTCGCGGGCTTTCAGTTGCCAAAACGCTTCGTCCGGCCATTGCCCCCACCATGAATAAAGGCGGACGGCAACTTCGGATTTAGGGTTGTAGATTCCGTAAGCGAAAAGCTGTGGCGTGCCACTAAGCTCTTGGACTTTTGGCGTTCTCGGTTTGTACGGAGAATCGCTTCGCTCTTGAGGGCCGCTCGTTTTTGGGTTGAGAGGTAACTGTTGGTGGTAAACGGCAACCCATTGACCAGCTGACGGGTTTCCCTCGACTTCCAAGATGCGTCGACGGTATATATTCGGATGGAGCATCGGTCGGCTCACGTGCACGACTCCCATAACGGAGTTCGTGGGGGGGACGAGCCCCATCAATTCATCCACTTCAGTATATTGCATTCCAAAAACACATTCCAAACGGAGGGTGAGGCCGACCCAATAAAAAATCATTGTTAAGCGAGCGGCGATGTGAAAACTACCAATCACAACCCGAAACGTTAGTGAGGGACCCGCGAAATTGTCCCTCGCTTACACGTCGGGTTGGGATACTCCAATCTGCCGCTCGCCTTAAGCCTCTGCTCGCCGGAAAAATAACGGGAGGGCGAGGCTCCTGCCGAGCTGGCGCCGAAATGGTTCGGCAGGAGCCTCACCCTCCCGAACAATGACAACTTGTAACGATACGAGGGTTTACTATACGCGTCTCGCAACGACAACGATAGTTGAAGCGTTGTATTATGAGTCAGAAAGGATGCTTCGGACGACGTTTCCATGGACATCGGTGAGCCTAAAATCGCGGCCCGCGTGTTTGAATGTAAGCTTTTCGTGATCGATCCCCAACAAATGCAAGATCGTTGCATGCAAATCATGCATGTGAACTTTGTTTTCGATAGCCAAATGTCCGAATTCATCGGTGCGACCATAGGCAATTCCCGGTTGAACTCCGCCACCAGAGAGCCACATCGTAAAGCCACCTGGATTGTGGTCTCTGCCGGTCCCGTTCTGCTGAGCATAAGGCGCCCTGCCAAATTCTCCTCCCCACCAAACCAACGTGTCCTCAAGAAGTCCACGTCGGGCTAAATCGGTGAGCAATCCTGCAATGGGTTGGTCGACGGCGCGAGCATGTTCGGCGTGCTTTGGCAAATTGGAATGCTGATCCCAAGCTGGGTTCGCTGAGTTGTCGCCGTAGTTGACTTGTACAAATCGAACCCCCGATTCGCAGAGTCGCCTAGCCAACAAGCATTTGCGGCCATACGAATTGGTTTCCTTCTTGTCCAAACCGTAGAGCCGGTTCGTCTCTTGGCTTTCGTTCGAGAAGTCCAATAGCTCGGGAGCCGTGCTTTGCATCTTCCATGCCATTTCGTAAGACTGAATCGCCGCATCCAATTCACTTTCACCACTGGCTCGTTGTTCTAGTTGGATACGATTCAACGCCTGGATCTGGTCGAGTTGCGATCGATTCGAGGTTCCTGAAATCGGCTTGAGGAAGTCGATTTCTAGGCCGTCGTGCCCCGCCTTACCAATGGGTGTACCCTGGAATTTTGCAGGCAGGAATGCACTCCCATAATTGCGAGGGCCACCGTTTCCAATCGAGGGGGCAATTGAAACAAAGCCAGGCAAATTTTCGTTTTCGGACCCTAGCCCATATTGGATCCACGACCCCATGGATGGGCGGATGAAGTTCTGCGACCCCGAATGCAAGAACAAAGTAGCTGGCCCGTGAGCAACTCCCTCGGTATGCATGCCGTGCAGCAAACACAAGTCGTCCACATGCTCTGCCATCCCTGGAAACAAGTCGGATACCCAACGCCCCGACTCTCCATATTGATTGAATTTCCACGGCGTATTCAACAACTTTTGTTCCGTCGGCTTCCCTGTTTTTGCGAGCTGACGAGCATCATTGAAAGTCATCATCTCGCCATGTCGTTGAGCGAGTACAGGCTTGTAATCGAACGAATCGACTTGACTCACTCCACCAAACATGAACAAGAAGATTATTCGCTTTGCCTTCGGAACGTGGTGGGCGCCAAGAATGCCACTTGAGGCGGAGGCCAACCCAGTCCGCGCGAGCATGGCATTCGCCGCCACAGCGCCGAAACCACAGGCAGATTGCTGCAACAACTGA
>JANMHA010000457.1:0-49560 GCA_031374925.1 Pirellula sp.
GACGAGCAATCGACATCGGTGATGTGAGGGGTCGTGGCCCGCACGGGCAAGTTGTATTTAAACTCGATAATCCAATAGCTGCGTTGTTCGTAGTTTCATGTCGTGGCCCGCACGGGCCACGTGGATTGAAACAAAACGTACGATAGGCTTGTGGCGAAGTTGCAACGGGTCGTGGCCCGCACGGGCCACGTGGATTGAAACGATGGAACCGAACAACCAAGGCAGGATCGAATCGTCGTGGCCCGCACGGGCCACGTGGATTGAAACATCCGGTATCGGGGTCCAGTGTTTTGTTATGATGAGTCGTGGCCCGCACGGGCCACGTGGATTGAAACTTGTTCAACGTGAGCGGGATTTCCGCAACGAGTTGTCGTGGCCCGCACGGGCCACGTGGATTGAAACAGTTTTGTGCGGAACAATAGGTACCGTTGGTGTGGTCGTGGCCCGTGCGGGCACGTGGATTGAAACGTAATCAATGCAGCTTCGCACCCGTTGGCCGCTGCACGTCGTGGCCCGCCGAGCTAAGGAGATATCCGAGAGTCGAACTTCAGCTGGGCTACGGTTACAACAATGCAACGCCTGCAAGATCATTCTCCTTTCATGGCACAGACTCGAGGACACCTCGGATCAAGGTGTTGAGCAGGTTATCCAATCCTGCTTGAACTCAGCCATCAAGGTAGAATGGCTGCTGGTTCCGTTAATCGCCGATCATGAACGAGATGCCGCTTTTGCAAACGCGGATGGCATCATAGGTCATTTACGAGAATTTCTGCGGGGAGTTCAAATGCCGTTGCTTGAATCGGATCGATTGAGGGGACAGAATGAG
The DNA here is from genome assembly GCA_031374925.1 of Pirellula sp. Lineage (GTDB taxonomy): Bacteria > Planctomycetota > Planctomycetia > Pirellulales > Pirellulaceae > JBKCUI01. The sequence goes on from JANMHA010000457.1 coordinate 827, forward strand.
TTCCTCAAAGGAAAGTGGTATTGGGCAAAGCAAGATACGACTGCGGCAATAAATGCACTAACCCTCGCAGTCACTTGTTACACGGAAGCGGTTACTAGACAGCCACAGAATCGCATTTGGCGAATGGAACAAGCGGCGGTTCAAACCCAGTTGGCGGACTACTATGCAAGCCTAGACAATCTAAAATTGGCACGTGATGCGACCAACGCTTCGATCCTAAACTATGTCCACATTCTGGAAACGGACCCAAAGGACTTGGCCCTGCGGGTCAGCGTGATCGAATCGCTGATTCGTTTTGGTGAGTTGAGCCTCGAGAAAGAGGAGTATCAGGAGGCATATCGTGGCTTTCATACGGCTGCGCAAGACTGTAGGCTGCTGACGGGCGAAGGCGAGTTGGAAGATTGGGGATTTAAAACCCGCGTTTGGGCGCTGGTTCAAGCTTTGCGGGCACTCGATCGTCCATCCACCGCAACCGAACTTATCCAGTTCGAGAAGCAAACGCAAGTTTGGCTAGAACAAATTGGCTCCGGTGGCTCTAGAAACGATGTCGATTGGGCTCGACAGATGCTCGATTCGCGTTCATTACCCGATCGAGTTGCGGTACCCGTGTCTATCTCTAATCTTCAAAAAAGACACAGAATGCCAACTGATAGTTCGCGGTAGCCCATAGTTTCAGTCCCGATGGACTATCGAATCGTTACCATCGCCGAATTCACGTTTGCAAATGGACTTGGATGGCAGCAAGGAAGAAGTGGTCGTCATCCCAATTCTGGGAATGACTCACGACTACCGATTCGACTGATAAGTGTTTTGGATCGGAGGACAAAGTCCGACTTGTAGTTGGCTACCTGCTGTTCTGTAATACCCAGCAATTCGGATGTGTCTTTGTTGCTCATTCCAGCAACGAAGAGGAGTTCAATGCACTTCAATTTCGGCCAATCCGATTTGGACTGCCATTTGCCAATTTGGTCTTTGAGGGCTTCGACCAAAGCCAACTCTTCCGTATCACGACGTTCAACGGATTGAGCCAGACTGCTAACGGCACGCCCAGCGCCAGGCACTTGTTGAGCACCATCGCTTGAGTCGTCACCGGTGTAAAAAGTCTGAGTGTGGCGTCGACCTTCTCGTCGCAAATGATCTGTCAACTTGTACGCCGCAATGGAGAACAAATAGCTCTCTAGCGGTCGCTGGCAATCGAAATTGGGGAGGCTGTTAAGGAACCCAACAAAGGTCTCTTGAACAATATCCTCCGCGTGGGAACGATCGATCAATCGAGATCCAACGAAGGCCAAAAGCCGGCCCTCAAATCGGTCAATTAACTGTTGCCAAGCATCCGTATTTCCCGCTCGAATACTATCGACCAGCAGTCGTTCTGGAGTGTTTTGTTTCGATAAGTCTTCGCTCATCCCTTGAGTTTAGCTTTTTCCCGGCGTGCCAACAGCCCAACTGCTCCGGACAGAATGGCAATGGCGAAAACGCCAACTCCACCTAGAACTCCAGCTTTCTTTGTTCTTTGTTCGCGAACGCTTTGTTTTTCCCATTCCCGAATTTTCGAAAGTTGCTCGGAAGAAATACTCAATCCGATCCACAATTGGTGGTAGGAGCCGGACGGGCGGTCCTGGACATTGTCGAACTCCTGCCCTTTCTTGACCCAGTACTTTTCGACGTATTCCTGAGTGAGCTCAGGTAATTTATAGGCAGACGTGAATTCCAACACATGTTTATCCAAATAGACTTGAACGTCTGACATCATTCGGGACTTCAAGTCGTCACGACATTGATCCAAGTCGGGCAAGAGCGTACTGCTGATAGCGAAGCTATGTTCGTCACCTAGGACCAATCCCTTCTTGACCCAATCGGGAGTACTTCCGTTGAGAACGGGCAACGGCGCGGTTTCACCAAGGGGGTCACCTGGTACAGAATCAAAGGACTCGCTGGAGTCGATTTCTGCTTTTACGGTTTCGGGTAATTCAGGGGGGACTGGAACGTCGGATTGAGCGTTGAGCAACGGCTTGGATTTCGGAACCGCGCTGGTAGCCTCCGAATGCTGCGATTTCATTTTGGCGATCTCGGCTTGTAGACGCTCTGCCATGGCAGCCAGGTCTTCGAGTCGACTGTCCGTCAAGCCGACCCAGTCTTCGAATTTCTTGAGTATGCTGGGGGAGGATGTACCATTGGTCCGTGCGCCGGCTTCAGTCCGAACGCCGCCTTCGCCAGCTTGACTAACGATCGCATCTCTTGTATCCGATGGTTCATCTGTCTGCGCCATGGCAAATGCCGTCAGTCCAACGATTGCCGCGAGTTGCAGAAAGAAGATCGACAAAGTAATACGCATGATTTTGTTGAAATCTAAAAGTGTTATGCTAGTTGTGAGTTCTCTTTGTAGTCCAGCCAGGGTGATGCCATCTGCAAAGAGAAGGACGTCACGCCCGCCAAAATAAAGCACCATGGTGCTGGAAAGTAGAACAAGCCTTGTATCAAAGCGGCCATGGCTACGCTCCAAGCGATCGCCCAAACGCTGAATCGGTTTTTGCGAAGAATGTCCGACTGTCGCCACCATCGTACGATCCACATTAGGGCGCCGAAGTAAGCGATATGTCCCGCCAGCAACGGCATCGAGTTGTGATCGTAAAAGCCTTGCCAGCTTTTGTTCCAAAGTGTTTTTCCATCGTTGATGATGAGGAAGTTTTGGTTAGTGGCGATCTCGGTCCAGGGAACCATTAAGAATTCGCTTAGGTAGAAACTCGCGATGCCGAGCATGACTCCAGCCGTCAACTGCACGAATCGAAAAACAATAGAGTCCTCTGCTTTTGCCTCCCATCGACGGGTTAAGAATATCGTCGTCCAAGTCATAGCTAAAGACATGATTCCAGTCCAGGCGATGCCACTGACTAGCGACGTTGAATTCCCTTGATCCTTGGCTATTGTCAGCATGGCTGCACTGACGGCGATAACCGCTGTGACAATACCGGAAAATGCCCAACTGCGAGTGGTCTCGTGACTGCGAGTCCAAAAGCCCTGCTGCTTTAGTGCGATACGCTTTTCTGATTGCCAGTTTCGCAGTGCCACCTTGAAAGGGATACGTGCTGGTTTTGGGGGCGCGGGCTGAACGTTCTGAAATGGGGCCGTTGGTTGAATAGCGACAGGCGAAGTTCGAATCGGCGGAACGTGTTTGGCATATTGCGGCCGCGCTTGGAAAGCAGGTGTCGGAAACGGTTTGTTGGCTCCGCCGGTTAGATACCAAATAACGTAATAACAGACGTAGATCCCGAGCAACACGAACATCAACGGTGCTATCAATGCCGAGTTGGTTACCAAGAAGATTATCGTAAGAACGATAGCAACTCCACGACCACCTGGCGGCAGGTTTCGAAAAAATGTCTGCGCTTCACCTACAGCCTGATGAACCGCCCGAGCAACTGGTTCCCGGTAAAGGTTTTCGGCCATCGTAGCGCGGTTCTGTCCATTTCGATATCGCCAAGGATCCGTGCCCCCTTGTTTGCCTGGAGTCGGTGCGCCAGCAACGGTTGCGTCGAAACTACCTATAGGCCGAGCGATGGGGATTTGGTTGGCTGCGTAGGCGACTTGAGCGGGTCGTAAGACTGGCGGAACATCGACTTCATTCGCGTTGGTGATTTTCACCGCAAGGCCGCTTGCATCCAGTCCCCATCCGAGCGCGCTCAGCATTTCGCGACAATCGCGGAATCTGGAGGTTGGGTTCTTCGCAAGTGCTTTTTGGATCACGTACGCAAACGGTTGCGGAACCTGCGACAAATCCGGATCGGCCGTCAAGTGTTTGAGGATTATCTCTTGACTGCTTTCACCGTCAAAGGGAACCGTACCGGTCAACAGTTCATAAAGGATGATACCCATCGAGTAGATGTCGATCTCTTTGCCATATTCTCCCTTGCCAATTTCGGGGGCCATGTAGTGAAATGTGCCAACGCTTTCCGTTTGACCACCGCGACGCGATGCGCTGATGTATTTAGATAGACCGTAGTCGCCGATCTTGATCAGTCCACCGTCTGTAAATACGTTGGCGGGTTTCAGATCTCGGTGAACGATACCTTGATCATGAAGATAGGCAACGCCAGCAGCCAGTTGAGCAAACCACTGCATAGCCTCGTTAGGGGGCATACCCTGGGGGGCTTTGTCCATCAAATCGCGAAGTGAATCGCCATCGATAAACTCCATGACGATCCAGCCTTGTTCAATCTTATCGAACTTGATGTCGTAGATCGAGACTAGATTGGGGTGGCGTAGGTTCAGGCAATGTCGGACGCCACGGACCTCGACTTCCAGGTTCTTTTGAATCCGTTTGAGGGCAACTTCCTTTCCCGAATCGCTTTCCGCAAAATAGACTTCTCCGAAGCCGCCCGAGCCAACGCCTCGTTTGATCTTGTATCCATCGAGGGGAGTATCGCCGCTGCCGTATTGGAATTTCATCGAAACACCGATGGGTTCTGATCTGCTGAATTCTTTGGACTGGTTGCCAAGGGACGGGCCCTCAGCAGAATCAATGGTTAAAACATGTGGGCGGCGTCGAAGCATCGTAAACATTATGTTCTCTCCGTCACCTTTTCTGCAAACGTCGTCGTGTTAATCTTGTGAGAATCTGTTGTTACGCTTGGATTACTCTGAGGTAAATTTCGTTTCAGCCCGTAAAAGCTTGGCAGCATTATTCGAGCGTCATTGAAATTTCGTCCCCACGTATCCTTTGGCCTTGAATCAAAGGAAAGGGGGCGCGAACTGGTTTTCCATCGATTTGAATATTTGCCGTTTCGCTCACTCGGCACATCCACTCTTTGCCATTTCGAAATAGGACGACTTTGCTGGTCCAATCGGGGCAAATCACGTGGGAATTGGATTCGGGGCCCAACACACAGGATTCGCCCATCAGCAAAGCCGCCGAGAGCAGCGGTTGCCATCGCGTATGCCCCATCAACTCCAACCGAGCCGAACCGCTCAATTGCGTTGGCTTGATGTAGCGGAGATCAATGCGTGAGCCAAGGGAAATTATGGAACCATCACAAAGCACCACCGCCCGATCAATTTCCACACCGTTGACTTGAACGAGTTGCAACGGCTGAACCAAATGATCCTCGCCGTGACGCCTGATGACTGCAGCTCGCCGGCTCAAATCTCCTCGTATCGCCAGATCGACTTGATTGCCAGGAAATGCTTGGCCGATCGTAACTTCGTTCTGATCGCAAATCGCGTAGCTTCCAACTCCATCGATCCACAGGATTTTCGGTTGAGCCATGGCGATCGCCGGGGGAGAGGAGGAAATAGGTCTTGCGAGATGGCTCATCATACTATCATCCTCTCGTTTTGACCGGGACTGATGAAAAGGGTTACCTCGGTGGCACACTCTGAGGCACCTCGGTGGCACGCTCTGAGGCACGAAGGGCGTGGTGAATCGCTAGCGTCATTTACCACACTTCCCACGCCCATCGCTAATCGCTTTGGGCGTGCTACACTGTGGCCTAGCCTAGTACTCTTTTGTCTGCCGCTCGCCTCATTAGTTGTTGACCAACGTTTTTTCTTCGGAGCTGTTGCGATTGAAGTAAACCGAAATCTGGTCGACTAGATCCGATGGAGTGTCGTCGTCAGAAACCGGTATGCCAACCGTCGCATCGAAAGTGTCTGCCAATCTCTCCTCGACATCGATGCGAGTTCCGATATCAGCGACGGTCTGGCGGACAGTGCTTACTCGGCTATCGTTGACCGAAAACTTGCTGCTTGTCTTGGCTACTTCAACCATCGTCAACCGTGCTTGGAGATTTTCGACTTCGACTTCCAGTTGGCGTTTTGCAGCCAACATCTCATCCAGTTTGCGGCGAGCACCTTCTAGGTTCTTTTCGCGAGCGGACAGAATCTTCTCAACCTTTTCGGCAGTTGCTTCTTGAGTTTGATAGCTCTTGAATCGGCTAGCCAAATCCTTCTTCACTTGATCCATGTCGAAGGACTTGCCACCGTAGCTGACAAATTTGGCACCGCTTTGAACATCGTCCTTGAGTTTCAAAATGGCTTGCTTGGATTTTGCAAGCGTTGCATTTTTGGCTTGAACCTCACGCTGCAACCTGGCCACTTCGACTTCTTCCCGAGCGATAACCTTGAGGTTGCCAGCGATTTCAGGCTTCAAGTCACTGATCATATCCCGTGCTCGACTGATTTCAACATCCAACGGAATCTGATCTTTGATCGTGTCTCGAATGCTGTGGTAGCCTGTTTTGATGTAACTGACACCCGAGGTGCCAAACAGGAGAGCGCCTGAACCAACAACGATTGCAGATCCTAACAAGACTTTCTTTAACATGGTATTTCCCCCAAAAGCTGATGAAACAGAGTCGGGCAACCCGCTCTGCCGCTCCCATTCATCACGCCGCTTTCAAGGCTAGATTGCCCATTGCAAACCAGCAAACCTTTGAAAACCGACCGAATATGAGGGGCACGGACAAAGAGAGATTCGGGGACTGAAAGAGAATCTTGGAAGTTTTCCTTTTTTTTCCGCAATCGCATTTCAACTCCTGAATTTCTTGGAAAGCTGTTGAATATTGGGACTTCCAGACACTCAAGTCGATGGTGGATCGTTCAAGCCATCGTTGGCTTCAAAACGCCCGCTGAAGCAATCTTGACTCCAAGTTCCAATTTTCCTAATTCCCATCAGCTTGGAGCCAATGCTGAAATACCTTTGTTGCCATGATGCCATTTCAAAAAACGAAAAACCTGCAAACGATCGAGCACTGGCTAAACCGGCGACTGCTTTGCTGCGCTGTTGCTTGCTTATTGGGGACAGGCTGTCGACAGCGCGCGTACACCGAACTGTACGTCGAGAATATGGCAAGCGAAAATCGTATGCTCGAGGATCGTATTTATGAATTCGATGCGGCAAACAGCTCTCTGGAACAAGACAATGTCTACCTCACAAAGGAAGTTGAGGATCTGAAACGCCAATACGCCGAGCTCATGAAAACGCAAGGAATTGAGCCAACTCCAGGAAACACGTCACGAAAAAAAGCAACCCCTCCACTTCGACGCAAGGATCCGGCGGAACCGTATGAATCGATCGAAATCCCGCCAAGTCAACCGCACGATTCCATTCCGGGTGAAGCCTTTCAAATTCCATCGGTGCTGATTCCGGAACCAGTAAAGCCGGAGTCGGTCCAGAATCCGCCGGTGGTCTCTCGAACACCTATCGCTCCAGCTCCGCTCGCTCCAGCGCCACTCGATAATAAGCCGTTGGCTTCGGGCACGGATGATCTTTTGCCATCTCCCGTGCTGCCTGAAAAACCAAAAGATGAACCTCAAGCATCCAATGGAAATCGTTTCCCAAAACGCAATCCCAACTCGACGTCAGTCGAAACGTTGACCGAACAGGTAAAAATGCCTGAATCGATCGTTCGATCGGCCCAGCAACCGAAGCTCATGGTGGTTCCCGTTCAGCCCTCTCCATCGCAACCTTTTGAACTGCCCTCCGCCAATCCTCCAACCCCAAACAACGCTCCGTCGTTGCTGCAACGAGCTTTCCCCAAAATCAAGGACGGCAATCCTCAAAGCGCGATCCAACGCGGAAAGATTCGATTGCCCGAAGGCGCCAAGGTCCAATTGGCATCAGCCAACGAATCGATTGCAAACAGCAAACCAACAGAAATCGTTGACGATAAAATCGTCGAAATCGGCTTCCATCCAACCATGTGTCGTGGGCACAATTTCGACGATCGGCCAGGTGACGACGGGCTATATCTGGTGGTGACTCCGGTCAACGCGAACGGACAAATTTTGAATCAAACGGGTACTTTGACCGTTATTGTCGAGGATGCAGCCGAGCCCAGAGACAACGGTCGCATCGCAGCCTGGGAAATCACTTCGGAGCAACTTGCTGAAACATTGGAGCCGATCGGAGCAGCACAAGGTTTTCACCTAAGTCTACCTTGGCAAGGCAAATTGCCGACAAGCAAGGTCGTCACGGTCTATCTGCGATATTCGAATGCCTTGGGGCGAACGCTTGTTAACCAACGCGAGGTCCATCTGCGCATTCCCACGACCGAGCAACCCGTTTGGACCCCTCGGAAAACAGCGACATCCAAATAGTCGCAGGAGTACGATCGATTTGGTCGGCGAGCGCCAAGTTAAGAATGCGCCCGTACGAGTCCTAAATGAAGTAACTAGATGAAGTAATTCGTCGCGTCGAATCCATCAAGGACCTTCCGTAACCACTTGGGTTTAGGCCTGTTTTCTGCAAGCTTAGTTGATGTCGCCGGTGGCCCCTCCCGTTTTCTGGATCAACTACAATGGACGCTGAACTGCTCAATCCAATCCATCCTCCCGTCATCGAAATCGACTCGCATGCAAATCAAACACCACGGTGGTCATTTGGGTGTCACTGGCTCCTGTCACGAATTGCACTTCAACGATTCACGATCCATCTTGATCGATTGCGGCATGTTTCAGGGACAAGACGCTCGCGGCCGAGATGGCATGGAGATCGACTTCCCACTCGATGACGTGCAAGCCCTCATCCTCACACACGTCCACATCGATCACATTGGTCGCATCCCGTATTTGCTCGAAGCTGGATTCAATAAACCCATCTATTGCACCAAGCCCACGGCCAAGTTGTTGCCGATCATGCTTGAAGACGCGATGCGATTGGGGATCACTCGAAATCGACGCGTTATTAAGGAATTTTTGGACGACCTGCGGCGACTCGTTCGGCCCCTTCCCTACGGCAAATGGACCAGTCTTCAAACGGGCAAGTCGCATGGCGAACTACATACCAAGAGCGAGGGAGCCCATCAGGATCTGGAGTTTCGATTCCAGCCTGCGGGCCATATTCTTGGATCGTCGTATGTTGAAACCAACTACGGTGATGAGCGTTACGTCTTTAGCGGTGACCTAGGTTCCCGATGCACTCCTATCTTATTCGATCCAATCAGCCCCGAGCGTGCGGATGTTCTAGTTCTCGAAAGCACCTACGGCGATCGAATCCACGAGGGGAGAGAAACTCGCTTGCATCGACTCGAATCGATCTTGTGTGAAACCTTGCAGAATCGGGGCGTCACTATTATTCCTGCCTTTAGCTTAGGACGGACGCAGGAACTGCTCTACGAAATGAACTTGATCATGGAAGAGATTGGGCACAAAACCGAATGCACACTGCTTAAGCAAATCGACATCATTGTCGACTCACCCTTGTCGATCAAGCTAACCGAAATCTATGAACAGATGCAAGAATTCTGGGACGACGAAGCACGAGAAGTGCTAACCGTCGACAAACAACCACTCGTTTTCAAAAATCTTGTGGAAATCGATCGTGGGGGCGAACACCGCGAAACCTTGAACTACCTTCTAAAATCCGGCAAGCCGGCCATCATCATCGCGGGGAGCGGCATGTGCACAGGCGGTCGTGTCGTGGACTACCTCAAAGCATTCCTCGGGAAAGAAAACACGGACGTTGTGTTCGTGGGCTATCAAGGGATTGGGACCTTGGGTCGCGAAATTCAAAATTGTCAGGGGGGAAACGGGAAAGTTTGGATCGACCACATGCCGATCGAGGTCAAAGCCAAAACCTACACATTGACCGGCTATTCGGCCCACGCCGATCAATCGGATCTCCTACGATTTGTGCAGGGGATTCCCATCAAGCCTCGCGAAATCCGACTGGTCCATGGCGAAACGCCGGCGAAAGCAGTTTTGGCTGAGAAATTAACCGGCCTAGGATACAACGTCACGTAGATCCGTCGCTCCGCGGCGGATGTCCTTGTTGTTGTCACGTAGATCCGACGCTCCGCGGCGGATGTCCTTGTTGTTGGAAATGAATTTGCCGATCATCGATCTTTGACCGCAGAATCGCTTCACGCTGCTTGGGAAGTCACGATAAAGCGAGGTTTCGGCTGCAAATACCGTCCGTCGACGGAGCGACTGACCCACGGAAACACTCTAATTTCTCGTTTTCGGTTGACGGCAAACACCCTTTCCCGGTACCCTTTCCCGTCCCCATGGAGCTTTCGTTTGGATTGTCGCGGCCATTGAGGCTGCAACAAGCGTCTTGCTTTGAGGGAAAATGGCGTACTTGAATAGGCAGAAGGACTCCAAGCTTGGCTGAAAAGCCGCCTTGATTCCTGTGCATGATCGACGGCCAATCGATTGTTAGCATTGCCTTGGACGCATAGAAAAAGAGGAGAACACATGGCCAACGAGATCGTACAAAAGTTGATTGAAGCGGGTGCGCACTTCGGACACCGAGTGAGCCGCTGGAACCCCAAGATGGAACCATACATCTACGGGCGCAAGAATCTGATTCACATTATCGACATTCGCGAAACCCTTCGCGGTATGTTGCGAGCCAAAAAGTACCTCAATCAAGTAGCCAACGGTGGCTCGCTCGTTCTATTCGTAGGTACCAAACGACAAGCTTCGGAAGTGATCCAACGCGAGGCGACCCGATGCGGAATGCCGTTTGTGAGCGAACGATGGCTTGGCGGTGCTTTGACGAACTTCCGAACGGTTCGCGATAGAATGGCTCGGCTAGAAGAGCTCGAAGTTATCATGAATAGCGAGAAGATCAACGAGTACTCAAAGAAGATGCAATCGTCCTTGAATCGTGAGTATCGCAAGATTTATCGTAATTTGAATGGTCTGCGATCCCTGAATCGTTTGCCTGAGTGCTTGGTCATCGTCGATCCTAAGAAGGAAAAGAACGCTGTTCGCGAAGCCAAATCGTTGGGCATCACAACCGTTGCATTGATCGATACCGACTGCGATCCTACCCAAATCGATTTGCCAATTCCGGGTAACGACGACGGTATCCGCTCGATCGATTTGATCATGAAGCAATTGGCGGACGCTGTCTTGGCAGGCAAAGCCGAGAACCCAGAACTGCTCAAGACGATGGGCAACGCGCCGGACCCAACCATGGAAATGGTTGCCAAAGCAGAAGACATGGCCTAAGGCATGGCACAGGTTAGAAAGTGTAGCTCGACATTCCGTGTCGAGAGTCACGGCACGGATAGGCTTTGAATTTATTCGCAAGTTGCAGAACTTTGTCGCCTTTTGCTCCTCAAAAGTGTGTTAACAAGGCGCGGTTTCGCGGAGCGAAAGGTGACAATAATAAATTCACGGCACGGAGTGCCGTCCCACACTTTGACAGTCCAACATTCGAACCTTTCACAGGTTCGAATGTTCATTGGTTTCAAGACATATATTTTCGGTTGACTATTGATTTAGGAGAGTTTTAGAAATGGCAGAAATCTCTGCTTCAGCAGTCAAAGCACTGCGAGAAAGAACTGGTTTGCCCCTCATGGATTGCAAAGCCGCGCTAGTCGAGGGCGGTGGCGACGAAGAAAAGGCGATTGCGATTCTGCGTGAAAAAGGGATTAAGCTTGGCGAGAAGCGAGCTGATCGCGAGACCGCTTTTGGACGATTCGGGCTTTTCTCCGGTAGCGACAAAACGGCTGGCGCCATGGTCGAACTGAAGTGCGAAAGCGCTCCCGTCGCCGGCCATGCGGAGTTCATCCAACTGGCAAATGATTTTGCAGAAGCTCTTGCCAAGAGCGATGCGAAAACGCACGACGAGCTGCTAAAACAACCTTCGCCTTCCAAGCCGGGAAGGACCGTCGGCGAACAGAGGGATGAGCTTTTTAACCGAATTCGAGAACGGTTCGATCTCGGTCGTATGGTACGCATTGATGGTGCGAGCGGCGGCTATAGCCACAACGCCACCACTGTTGCGGGCGTTCTATTGTCGCTCAAGGGCAGCAATGACACTGCGGCTAAAGATATTGCTATGCATATCGCAGCCATGCGGCCTGCAGCGTTATCCTCAAGCGAGCTCGACCCGTCGTTGGTCGCAGCCGAACGGGTAGCGCTTCGCGAACTCGCTCTCAAGGAAGGCAAACCGGAAGCGATTGTCGACAAGATGGTCGAAGGCCGATTGAAGCAGTTCTTTGCCGAACGAGTGTTGCTGGACCAGCCGTTCGTAAAGGACGACAAGCAAAGCGTTGGCCAATATGCCAAGACCAACGGTTTGGAAATCAACAAGTTCGTGCATTACATCCTCGGTGAAACGTCGGCGTAGGCTAGGGCCAGTTTCACGCCGGTTCTCAATCCGCGAAGGCAGTTGTCAAAAAGACGTACCGCCTTCGCGGATTTTTTTGTTGTTGCACCGGAACTCGCTGTGCATTCCTATTCCGCTGTGCTTTCCTAATCCTCAGAGAAATCCCCGTGGAATCCCATTTCGGTCACTTGGCTGATTCGGCCGGCAAGCACGCCGTATTGGTTAAATACGAAGAAACAAGTCAGAGGCAGGACCATCCCTAGGACGAAGTCACCGACGGGCGTCTGAAAGTTGGTGATCAACATGAACAGGAAGAACAGCAACAGGCACATACCCGTTTGCATGTACATGGCTCCCCAAGCTTCGGGCCGACTCTTGATAGAGCTGAACACGGCCTTGGAGTAGGGTTCGAAAATGGAACCGCTATCGATCATGCACAACAGCAATAGCGGAGTGATCCCCCAAATTCCTATGATGGCGAATGCCAATGCTACCATGGGATGCGAGTTGAACGATCGAAAAGCGGCACCGATCATTCCACCGGGAATACTGGCGGCTATCACCGAAACAATCACCATCGAGCATTCGCCTGCCGACTCGGAAAGCCTAGCGAAAGGCCACTCGACAACTCTGCTCGCTCGATTGGCTGCCATGGTCAGGATGGCAATTCCACACATGCTAATAAGCACCGCAATCGGCAAGCAAAACACGCACAAGATGGCAAGCCTAGCGATAAGAACCTGGGCTCCGTCCAACGGAACCCACGTGCCCATCACAGCGATTGAAAAGAGCCATAGGCCGTTTAGGAATCCGATTCCCGCCGCAGCCACCACAACCCAAGGGTCGCGAAGAAAACCGAATAAGAAACCAAACCACCGCTTAGTGTCGAAGGCTCCATTCAAATGATCAAATTCTTCTCGCTCCGCCTCAAGTGTCTGTTCCGCCCTATCTAGGTACTCCTTGGTCTTTTCGACAGAACTACTCGCGCCTCGCACGCTGAGAGAGTCGATCGGAGCAAAGGTGACACGCGCTACCTCCTCATCCATTTTGACGTCAACCAACTTCTTTTTCTGGGGCGGGGTTGGAACACTGAATTGCGTAAAGCAGTCCGGGCAACGTGTATCCGTACCGATGCGAGATCGACTCGAGCTAAGCAAACTGCCGCAGAGTTTGCAGGGGAAACTAAATTCTTCGTCCACCAGGGAGGCCATGGGTCCGATCAACGCAGGGCTTTCGAGCATCAGCTCTTCCAGCGAGCCAACCAGCATCGGTTTTGCGGATGTAGACTTTTTTGGTTCCAAGACAGGTGTCGGCTGCCGTGTTTGGGATTTGGGTTTTTCGATTGGAGCCAGTGGAATGTCCGATAGATCGAGTTCAGGCAAGGCAATGTCAGGCAAAGTCAATTTTTGTTTTGCAACTGGAGGCGCTATTGGCAATTTCGACTTCGGCTCAGCAGTAGGAGTGACGGGCGTTTCGTCGACAGGCACCAGTTCGGGCAGGTCGTCATCAAAAACACTTCTTCGAGTTGTCGTTGTGGAGGTCGCTACGCTTGGCGACTGTTGAGGCGGAAGCTTCGAGTCGTTTATCTCGGGTGGGGCCAGCCGGAATTCGTCAGGATCGGCTTTTTTCGACTGTGGTTTGGATGCGAGACTTTGCTCACTCCTTGCGGCTTTCGGTTTGATCGCCTGTCGTTTTTCGGGCGTTGAAACGTTTATGGGCTTGCTCGGCTCGTTCAGTGCTAGCCATTCGTCGTCGTCGTTCTTGGTTTCGACGACACCAGGGACACGGATAGGCGCTGAGCATTTAGGGCAAACCAATTTCTGCCCAGCCAAGTTGGACGGTGCCCTAAGTTGCTTTTGGCATTTTGGACACGCAAAGTTTAGAAGTTGGGAATTTCCGTCAGACAAAGCATGACCTCAAGCGAATGGGAGTCGTGGCACTCCATTGGGATAGCCACATGGGCATTATGTCGCGATTAGCAAGTATTTGGATGGGGATAGTTGATTCGGGCTTTCAAATTATGCGAAAAGACTAATATTGTACTGTTGGGGTTGCGATATCGTCATTGCCTCAATTTCTCATAATACGTCCGTTTTGGGAGTTCTGGCTGTGTTGATTTTGGTGGGATGGAAAACCTGTTGTTGGAGCGTCATTTTTCTGTTGACCATTTTCTCGGCCTTATTCCCGAGTTTTGTTCGAGCGGAAGAGGAATCCCCATTTACCGTTCCGGACGGTTTTTTGGTGCAAAAGGTCGCCGACGATACGATGGTGCATGATTGCTTCTGCATGACGCTGGACGGACTCGGGCGTCCGATTGTGTCTGGTCCCGGTTACATTCGAACATTGGTAGATGATGATACAGATGGGAAATACGACCGAAGTATACTGTGGTCCAATCTTCCCAAGCAGGGTGCTCAGGGGTTATGGTCTGACGGACGCAAACTCTATTATGTCAGCGAGGGTGGGCTTTGGCTAAGCGAAGATTCAGACGGCGATTTGGTCGCGGATCCCAATCCAAAGCGGGTTTTAGAACTTCCCACCGGTGAAGAGCATTTCGCTCATGCAATCCGACGCGGTCCCGACGGCTATTGGTATTTGATCGCAGGCAATTTCGCTCGCGATATTTCTAAACTTCAAAACGACCCTATCAGTCCAGTTCCGCGTGCCCGTAGCGGAACTATTTGGCGAATTAGTCCCGACTTCGCAAAACGGGGTGTTTGGGCCCATGGTATGCGGAATTGCTATGACTTTGACTTTATGCCGGATGGTCAAATTGTCACTTTCGATAGCGACTGCGAGCGTGAAGCCACTTTGCCATGGTATCGTCCAACGCGGGTGATGGTCTTGGGACCTGGTTCCGATGCGGGTTGGTGCGGACAATCCTGGAAGGACGAGGATCATCGCATTACCATGCCCCTTGTGTTAGCCCAGTTGGGACGAGGCTCACCGACTGGTGTGGCTGTCTACCAGCACCGTGTTTTCCCAAAAAAGTACCATGATGCTGTATTTGTGCTCGATTGGACATTTGGCCGAGTGATTGCGGTATACCCCTCAAGCAATCTCGAGGAGAGCAAACGTATCCCGAACAAAGTGCCAGCTGAAGTGTTCATGCAGCCCAGCGGCACGACGGGCTTCGCCCCGACTGATATTTGTGTAGGTACAGACGGGAGTCTTTTGATTTGCGTAGGTGGACGAGGAACAACCGGTGCTGTCTATCGTGTTAGCTCAATCCAGCCAGCACCCGATACCAAGTCGACTAAGTGGTTTTCCGCGTCCGTCTCAAAAGGACAGCTTTCCGGAGCACAAGCCGAATCGTTGCAACGCATGATTAGCGCTACGAACGCATTCGAAACATGGTCCGAAGCGAAGTGGTTTCCAGATGTCGACAAGGCGGGTGTGAAGGCTATTCTCGGAGCGATGACAGGTGAAATTCCGATATCCGCAGAACCAGAAGTGGTAGCTGCCGCAAAACTACGTTGCTCGCAAATCTTAACACGATTGAATGTTGCAATTCCATTCTCGAGGATTCAAAACACCCTTAGTTCACCGTCGCGGTCAACGCGGGCAGCCGGGTGGTGGCTAGTCGGCAGAGGCAACGTTGCGATCGCTCCCAACGACAGTAAAGTGATCGGTACATTGGCTGCCATGGACTACGCTTCAGCGTCCCTCAATTCGGATCCCAGAGATCGAACGAGCTGGGAACCGCATATTGGGCGGGCAGACGAAAGACTCCGCTGGGAAGCATTTGGGGTGAGGAAATTGACATTCAACTCCGCCAACAGTCTACGCGTGGAGGATAGTGAATCGGGAAATGCGATGCGCAGAACATGGCTTTGGGCGTTGGCTCGATCCGGTGCGCCGCTAGCCAAAAAAACCGATAATAACCTAATGGATTTTTTAATTGCCAAACAATTCTTTGCCACAACGCAGTCTACGATCGACTTGCCCTTGTTGGATGCCTTGGCTAGCTGGGTGCCAAAAAACCAACCGCAATGGACAACTCGCGATGTCCTGGAATTCCTAACCGTACTTCAATCGGCTTTAGGTGAGCGTCGATTTTCATTACCGCAACAACAGGAGCCCCCTCTGCCGGATGTACTCGACGGCTACAGAGCAATCGGATCATCCAAGCTCCCAGAAAACGTCCGAGTCGCATGGGTTGGCTGGGTGAAGTTTCTCGCCAAGCAAGCCAAGGAAGCAGATCGCCAGCTTGTTCACTCGGAGTCCATGCGTACCTTGTCCATGCTTGAGCCCAAGGATCCGGAGTCGCTAGCCTATTGCTTGGAGCAAATCGACGAGAAAAGTCACCCCACTTCGGATATTCACGCGCTCTGCTGTTCGGCCAATTGCCAATTTCCGAGAACTCCAGAGATGACCCACAGGGCAGCCTCCGCTTTGGCAGGTATCGTTCGCAAAGTCAAAACACGAGGGCTTTACACAGACAATCAATGGCCCATTCGACTTCAACAATTGGTGGCGGCGCTTTTGAGGCGAGACGCCGGTTTGGGTGTGGCTTTCGTGGATTTACCAGTCCCGTGCTGTCCAGAAGATTTGGTCCTCCTCTCAGCCTTCCCTCTCGACGTTCAGGTTTCCGCCAGAAAAAAGATGCGAGGTCACCTTTTGAAGTCGGAGCCTGCCGAATGGTCGGTTCCCATTTTGCGGTTCGCTGCCCAGGTTGGCATTGATAGCGAATTTGCAAAAGCAATTCGTAAGAGCATTGTAGTTGTAGCGAGTCTTCGCCCCGCGGCCGCAGATTTACTCTCCGCCAATCCAATAGAATCGGATTACGAACTTTTTTTGTCAGAACTAGAGAACAACGATCGGAATCGATGGACTTCAGGCTGGAAGGGCTTGAGTGCGCTTCCCATCAAAGATGCTCAACGCGAGTGGCGTATCTTGGCTTCCGCCGCCTCTGTTACGATCAATACTTCAAGCACATTGCCTCGCGCGGCAGTCCTGGCGAGGACCAGAGCCACCGCAGGAAAATTGAACTTCAAAAGCCCCCCACCCGCCGGTGAAGAGTGGAGAGACTGGGAGTCATACTTTGCAGAAAACCTTGACGCCGAATCGTTTTCAAAATTGATGCTACCACAAACGACCTTTGACTGGCGAGCGCTCCAGGTTGCGGCAAACGCCCTTTCAGGAGACTCGAAAAAAGGTCAAATCCTTTATCAAGAAAAATGTGCCCTGTGCCACGGCGGACAGAGCTCTCTCGGACCAAGTTTGGTCGGAGTCGCAAAACGCTTTTCGCGAGAGGATTTAGCAAGAGCAATCTTTGAGCCGAGTCGTGATATTCCGGATAGGTACAAATCGATACGGGTTTTGACAGTCGATGGAGAGATTTTTACGGGCATGCTAGTTTATAACGCCGCAGACGGAATTACGATGCAAACAGCCACCGGGGCAATTGTTCGCATCAACCAGGAAAGTATCGAGGACAAGGCATATTCAACGGAATCGCTCATGCCGACCGGACTTCTCCATGACAAATCCCCGGCCGAAGTCGCCGATCTTTATGCGCATTTGGGAACCCAGTAACGTCGTCTAGTTGCATTCTGGAGAATGCTCGCATTGGTATTTCTATGGCATCCAGCCACCAAAAATCCTAATATAACGGAATGTCTAACCCAAAAAAGAGTCTTGAATTCGAACGCCTAACGGAAGTCCATACTGCTGTGATGAAATCCAGCAAACATTGGATCCGGAATTTCTTTCCTAACTTGCGCGATGCTGGAGTTCGTTGGAGTGAAGATGATGCTAGCTCTTTGGCTGCCTCGGTCGCCTACTATCTAGCACTTTCTCTATTTCCAATGATGCTTGTGCTCACATCGGGCTTCGGGATCTTCTTGCAATTCTCAAAGACGGGCAAGAAAGCCGAAGAACAAATCTTGAGTATGGTAGAGATTCATGCTTCGCCCATTATCAAGAAGCAAATCGAACAGGTACTAACTTCGCTGCAAAACCACTCTATTGTTAGCGGTCCATTCGGTTTTTTGGCGGCCACACTGGCCGCGATCGGTATCTTTGCTCAGATCGATCGCGGTTTCGACCGTATCTTTCGAATCCCAGTTCAAAAGGATGCAGACGTCCGGCGCACTATTTATCGAGTGATAAAAAGTCGTTTTCTCGCATTCGTAATGCTGGCTGGACTAGGTGGAACCATCCTAGTGATGTTCGCGGCCGGGATGGTGGTGGCCCAGTTTCGATCGCTCACCACCTCAACCGTGCCAAGCATGAATTACTTGTTTGGTTTTTTCGAACTCGGCTCTACTGTGATTGCCAACGGACTGTTGTTTTCCTTGGTCTACCGATGGTTACCGAAACGCTATGTGTGCTGGAAGGACGCGATTCGAGGTGGATTGCTGGCTTCTTGTATTTGGGAACTGGGACGCGAGATCCTTGGCGTTTTCTTAATCGGTATGCGATACTCGTCCGCTTATGGTGCGGTCGGTTCGTTTATCGCAATCTTGCTTTGGTGCTACTACGGGATTTCCATTTTGTTTTTTGGGGCGGAATACGTCCAAGTGCTGCAACTGCGCCGACAAGGTAGTCCGACCACGGGAATGGACGGAGTTTCAATCGCTACCACAAGTTCCAAGTCTGAGTCAGATAAGTTAGAAGCAACATCCATTGAATCTGCCAGCAAGTTCGACGGTGCTTTAGAAGAAGAACTATCCACGGTACGAACGCGATTCTCTCTTCCGCCCGACACGATCAGGCAACGTCCACGGAAATCTGCCGAATCGCGGTAGTCGTCTCCGCATCAACGCTGCAAAAATTCCAAATGTTTTCGCGGTTCGTCCAGCAGATGATGGAGTGTTGTGACACGATTTCTTCATGTCCATCCATTGCGATCCGCAGCAGTGCTTACCGCATTTCGCTAGCCTGCAACACACATTCCTGAACCATCAAATCATGTTCCAAGGAATACGCAACTGTGCTTTCTCCGCGAATAGCCGCTGCTAGGCCAATCAAATCGCCATCGTATCGCCCGGTCATCTTGGGAAGCTCGACAACTTGAGTGCCTTTGCGAAATTGGCCTCGAGGTTGATCCAAGGTGAGTGTTAATTGTGGAGGCTCAAGCGGTTCAATCGCAATCGTACCCATCGTTCCGCAAACCACAAACTGACGGCGACGGGTGCCATCAACTTCCACCGCGCTACTGCGAATCGTGGCGGTGGCTTTTGCATACTGAAAAACGGCCAAGCAGTTGTCGTTGAGATTGTCCAATTCGGGATGAGTGTTGCGATTCAAAGGTATCACCGAATCGGGTTTGCCAAGCAGACTAACCACGGCATCAATCAAATGGCAGCCTAGTTCAAACATGGCGCCACCTCGATAGCGTGCCAGCTCCGCCCGTTCGTTCGACCCGATTTTTTTGCTAATCACGCCATGGATTTCAAAGATCTCGCCCAACCATCCTTGTTTGACTGCCTCGTACAGGAATTGAAACGCCGAATTGCTGCGAAACATATACCCCAGTTGAATCAGCCGCCGTTTGTCCGCCGCGATTTTCGTAACTCTTCGGAATTGGTCCAAGGATGCGCCGGCAGGTTTATCTAGGTGTATATGCACTCCGGCCGAAAGACACTTTTCCGCCATGGTGAGCAGTTGGTCGATTTCCGTCTCGACAAAAACGAGTTGCAGTCCAGGCTGATTCAACAATTGGTCGACCGTCATCCAAGTGTTGTTTGCGTAGGGGGGCGAGCCTTGCATCTTTTCTCGTTGAACTGGATTCTCTTCGACGACACCGACCAATTCGAAGTGTTGGGTGAGTTTTTTGATTGCCTCTATTTTCCCCGCAGCATGACCATGTTTCGTACCGATTTGTCCAACGCGAATTCGCGTTTGCGATTGCCCAAACGCCTTGTTTTTCAATTGACTCGCGATGAGCGAACTGGCCACGAAAGTAGTGAATGTAGCCAATGAGGATTTTTCAAATTCGCGGCGGGAGATAAGATTCATGGCTACCAAATGAAACGAGAACGATGGAAGGAAATCAATTGCCGCTGTTTTTCTTTAATTCAAGCTGCCTGTAGGCATTTTCAAAGCCACACAGAGAATACATCATTGGAAACTGCATCGCGAACGATAAGATCGCAAGTACTCCCAAAACGCCGCTAACATAGTCTCGCTTCCAAATTGCATGTGACTTGCGGAATACGATCGCGGTCAAAATGCAAATCACTGGCAAACATCCTGTAATAACGTACCACCACGCGGACACGACAACGCCAGGTAAATGCATGGCCAATTGTCGCTCGACAAAGACATAGATGATAGACTGAAAAAGAACGGCAAAGCCTATGATTAATGTTGTCGCCCACCGCAATGTCGCATCCCTTTGTGGTTTCATGGAAAATGCATTGAGCATAGGGAGTGGCGACCTCGTATTCTGAATTGCTGAATTTCCGAATTGCATTGTGGGTGCCGAAATTATACCAAATCTCAAATCGCAAATCTCAAATAGCAAATCTCAAATCCAAAATCGCAAATCTCAAATCTCAAATCTCAAATCTCAAATCCAAAATCCAAAATCCAAAATCCAAAATCTCAAATAGCAACTGACAACTGACAACTCTTATGCCTCCCGAGTCGGATGCGAGAGCGCTTGAATCAAATAACCGAGCTCCTCCTCGACCTCCGCCGAATCGGAAACAGTCGAAGCAATATGACCTTTGACAATCTCACGAAATCGCTTCCGCCATCGATGGATGGTGATTTTGACGACCTCTATCGATACACCAAGTCTAACAGCGACATCGGCATGCGACCGGTCGATCGGTTCCCCGCTAAGCCACGGTCGGAGAAGTTCAAAACGAGTTGCTTGCCCCTCACCTAATTCCTCTTCGAGATTCTTGAGTGAGTGCTGGAGAATCGACATGGCCCACTGGCGATCAAACGCTGCGTCGGGCGGCATCGCGTAATGAGTATTTGTCGTTAAAGAAAACTCATCGACTTGATCGACGGACACAAGCGAAACCAGACCGCCCCGCTTGGAGGCTTGGTCTTTCTCACGCTCGTCAGCCAGAAAATGCTTCACCGCCCCGAGCAGATAACTACGAAACCTCCCGCGTGATTGGATGACGGAATCGAGGGATCTTCCTTCGAGCACTTTCGCAAAAAACGCATGGGTCCAATCGCGAGCATTCTGGTCGTGATGCGAATAAGACTCTACGAAGGCGTATACCGGAGCGTAGTAGCGATCGCAAAGTTCCTTCAAAGATTGCTTGGCTTCGGCCGTCTCGCCTCGCGCAGACAAGACATGAGTCCACTGCGTCGTCAGAAAGCGACAGCTTGCACGGTCCTGCTTTGCAATGGGATCATTCACGGCTGGACGTCCGGCCCGCGATATCCAGTGACCGTTGGGATTGCGAAAGCTTCATACTCTCCAAAGACGTGGTTGATTTTAAAAAGTTGCGTCATGCTATTGTACGCAAAGGGTTGTGCATTGCCTCGTTGTCGCTCTATCCTATTCTTACAGACGAGGGCTGTTTCAGAGTCTGGCAATGCAAACGCAAGTGTTAACCTGTGATCGTTATCTGAATGAAAGGAGAGAATTTCTGATCGCTCGCCAGGAAAAATGCACTTGCCTGGATAGCTTTCTGATGCCAGAAGCTCAGCTTTCGGAGGCAAGATAGAGCCTCGAAATTCGACTTGAAAACTATTTTCAGACGGGTCGCTTACGTCCAAGATAAGCACGTTCTCTTTCGTCATTGTCGAGACGACCACAAGTTGCAATTGCGGTTGGGCAATATAGCTTTGCATAACCCTTGGCCGCATGGAAGTACCAGGCAACATGTACACAAGGATGAGCCCAATGAACGCCCAAAAACTCAAAACAAAAGCTTTCATTATTAGCTTCAGAGTCGATTCGAATTGGCTGGGGCGGAGCGAGGTCAAAAAATTTGGATCTGGCAGTGATCGTTGAATCTTTTGCTTCGTCATCCACATCCCGACGAAGGCCATTGCAATGCCGAAAAGCAGGCAAAACGCATGGATCGAAAACATGGACGACGGGGAGGGAGTTCTCGGCAATTGATGGATCATCCCGTTCACTAAAGAAAGGCCCCACCCAACGACTAATCCGAAAGGCCAGAAAGTAGCTGCAATCACCGCCCTCCGCAAACCATTTCGAACTCCACTTCGCTGCAGAAATAGCAAGTGAGTCAATCCAATTAAAGTCCCAGGAATGCCGAGCCATGCGGAAATTAATCCTAAACTGAAAACCAATTTATCGGTAGGGCCGTCATGTTGTATGGCCATCGAAACGGGTAGTAGGATCGACGCGAGCACCAACGCAATTGCAATCGTTGGGCGAGCCGTATAGAGTGGAAACGATGCGCTAGAGTTGATGATCGGAGGCCGAATGCCACTCGCTCCGCTTGGACTGCGATTTGAGTTCGAAGGATCGCTTAACATTTCAACCTGCGTTCGCACTTCGTTTGCGCTCTGTTGTCGTCGTTCGCGATCTTTCTCCAAGGCTCGCATCACGACTACGTCTACGCGAGCATCGACCGTGGAGGTTCTTTCCGAGGGAGCGGAAAACCGTCCAAGTGGCAATTCACCGGTTAGCATCTCATAAAACACAACCCCCAACGAAAAGATGTCAGCGCGGTGGTCGACATCCGCCGGTCGTTCAATTTGTTCGGGAGCCATATAGTGTGGGGTTCCAATCGTGGCACCGGTGGCCGTAAGTCCAGTCTTGTCGTCCACGCCGGCAAATTTGGCGATTCCGAAGTCCGCAATCTTCACGCGGCCTTTGGTATCTAAAAGAATGTTCTCAGGCTTGATGTCTCGATGAAGCACCCCTTCGTCGTGCGCGAACTGCAAAGCTTCACAGATCTTCGGAATGACGCTCAAGGCTTGCTGTGGAGTAAAACGGGAGGAAGCAAATGCTTGTCGTAGATTCACTCCATCGACGTATTCCATAATCAAGTAATAGAGCCCGTCCGTTTGACCGAAATCGTACACGCCAACAATGTTGGGATGGTTGAGTCGAGCCAGCAGTTTTCCCTCGCGTTCAAAACGTTCTGCAAACGAGGACTCGCGAGCCAACCGCATGGGAAGGATTTTCAACGCCACGATCCGATCCAGTTTCGGCTGCCGAGCTTTGTAAACAGCTCCCATGCCCCCTTGCCCGATCAGCTCAAGGATTTCCAACTGCGGAAATGCCGCTCGGATGGTTTCAAGGTCAGGTGGCGATCGATCTTCAATTGGAAAGTCCGATCCGCCTGTGCTCATGGCCACAAACTGCATCAAGCAGTGCGGGCATAGGCCACCGGGCGCGTCCGCGAAAATAGCGGACTTGCATTTTGGACAGTGTTTTTGCGGTTCTTCATTCATCGATGGCACTCGGCGACAATCCTTGAATCAAATAGGACGCCGCGAAGGAGCGACGGCTCTAAGAATACTTGAGGATTTGCCAAACGTAGGTTACCAATTTTTGTCCAAATAGGAGCAACATCCCTAGAAAATGCGAAGCACGACACCTGTAAACGATCGAGGCCCTTCGCTCGTTGGATTCCAAACCGATAAAGAATCCCGTTGCGATCCTCGAGAATCGTCAAGATAATAAATAGCCAACACCAGAAACGCTTCTCGATACAACGCATTGCGATACGATTCTCATTGTGACGCGATCGCTCAAACCGGACAGAACAATGGGACAATCGACGAACCCCGAACTAGAACTCGCTTTCGACTTTGTTCGAAATACAAACCGAAGTCTTTTCTTGACCGGCAAGGCCGGCAGCGGCAAGACGACGTTTTTACACGCCATCAAATCCGAGGGAATAAAACAATTGGTGGTGGTCGCGCCGACGGGAGTTGCCGCCATCAATGCCGGTGGCATGACAATTCACTCGTTCTTCCAACTCCCGTTTGGATTGCACATTCCAGGTGCCAGTCGCAGCGAGCAGAGCCGCTCTCATCGCCTTGCAGGTCAGAAAATTAGGCTCATCCGCACTTTGGATCTATTGGTCATCGACGAAATCAGCATGGTTCGAGCCGATATGCTCGATTCCATCGATCAAGTCCTGCGAACCTACCGCGAAACAAGTTTGCCTTTCGGCGGTGTTCAATTGCTGATGATCGGCGACCTGCACCAGCTTCCGCCGGTCGTCAAACACGAGGATTGGGCATTGTTGCAGGAGCATTACGCCACACCCTATTTCTTTTCGAGCCAAGCTTTGCAAAAGACCGAGTATGTCTCGATTGAACTCAAACATATCTATCGGCAGTCGGATCAAAGCTTTATCGATCTGCTCAATCGAGTCCGCGACAATCAGCTCGATGAAGACGTTCTCAACCGGCTCAACAGCCGCTACGCTCCCAATTTCCAACCGCCCGCCAATAAAGCGTATATCACGCTGACTGCGACCAACGCCGTCGCGCAACAAATCAACGTCGATAACTTAGCCCGGCTACCGCGTGCGTCCAAAGTATTCAACGCGATCATCACTGGCGACTTTCCTGCGCCGGCTTATCCGACCGAAGAAAAATTTGAGTGCAAGGTGGGAGCTCAAGTCATGTTCGCCAAGAACGACATGGAGGCGGAAAAAAGATTCTTCAACGGCAAGATTGGTCAAATCATCCGCTTCGATGATGATAACGTCATCTACGTTCGTTGCCCAGATGAACACTCCGAGATCGCCGTCGAGAAAGTCGATTGGCACAATGTCAAATACAGCTTAGACGAGTCCACCAAAGAAATAAAAGAGGAAATACTCGGAACGTTCACTCAATACCCACTCAAATTGGCGTGGGCTATCACGATTCACAAAAGTCAGGGGTTGACGTTCGAACGAGCGATTATCGACGCGCAAGCTGCGTTCGCACACGGGCAAGTCTACGTTGCTCTCAGTCGATGCAAAAGTTTTGAGGGGATCGTACTGCGATCGCGGATCACATCGTCGAGCGTCAAAACAGACAGCGTTGTGAAGAACTATACCGAGGATTCCGAAAGCAAAGCTCCAGATCAAACCGAACTTCAGCAAGCGAAGCGAAATTACCAACGGCGGTTGCTGGAAGAACTTTTTTCCTTCGAGTCGACTCGACGCTGTTTCGACCAACTGCTACGCACTTATCAAGAACATGAGAATACGCTGACGGCGTCCGCCACGTCGCAAGTTCGCGCTTTGTACGAGCGTGCCGAGACAGAACTCTTCGTCGTCGCCAAAAAATTCGAACCGCAGCTCGCGAGCTATTGCTATCTGGAACTTGAACCGGAAGCCAATAGGGAACTTCAATCGCGATTGAAGAAAGCGAGCGTCTATTTCTCGGAGAAAATTGCTAAAGGGCTATTGCTGACCACAAAGGAGTTACCCACAGCGACCGATAACCAAGCCGTTCGCCAGGTCGTCGTTTCGAAATTGGATGCTCTGCGAAAGGAACTGTTCGTAAAGAACGCTTGCTTCGAGGCCTGTGCATCGGGTTTTTCGACGCGAACATACACTCGAGCCAAGGTCAAAGCCGAGCTGGATTTTTCTCGCACTTCGGACAACGAACGAGCGACTCGACAAAATCGAGTCCCAAAAGATGTGCCTCACCCCGAACTCTACAAACGATTGTTAGAGTGGCGCGAGAAGACGGCCGATGAACAACACGTTCGCCCCTGGGAAGTTCTCACCAACATATCGATGGAAAAATTAGTGACTTTTCTACCGACCAACAATCGGCACCTCTTGAGTATTAAGGGTATTGGAAAAGGAAAAATAAAACGCTATGGAGCTGACATTCTGAAAATCATAGAGAACTATTCTCGAGAGGAAAAGGTATCGGTAAACCTTGACTCGGACCTGGGCGCTCCGAAGACGCCGTCGTCGGACACAAAATCCATTAGCCTTGAAATGTTTGAAGCGGGAAGAACAATCGAGGAGATCGTCAGGTTGCGAACGCTGGCTCGAGCTACCATCGAAGGCCATTTGGCTTTCTATATCGGCGAAGGTCGTTTAGACGTCGATCGCGTTCTATCGCCTAAAAAAATATCGGACATCACCGATTTCTTCACCCGAAATCCAAAGGCTACGGTTGCCGAAGCCAAAGCTTCCATGGGCGCAACGTACAGTTATGGGGAGCTTAAGATGATCGCTTGGCGATTTCGCACCGACGACACATAAGCTTGAACAGCAAGCCCATGGCCGCAAGATCGCGGACCAGAAAGAACAAAACCTCAAGGAACAGCAGCGGCTCGATCGCATCAAAGCCGATCAGCTAGAATTTCAGAGACGAGCGAGGTAGCTTTACGCAAGTCGGCTCAGGCGGCGAATGAGCCACTCCATGGACAAACAGCCAACAATGAGCGCCATCAAAATCCCCATGAGTCGCTGCTGAAATTCACGATCGGGCGAGCCAGGTAAATAGTTGGTTTGGTCACGCGATTCGATCGATTGAGGAAGAGTTGAAAGAGATGACGGAGTCGAATTTGTCGCATCCGATTGGCTAGGCAACAGAGAATCCATGCCGATCCAAAGCTTTCCACCGGTGCGACTAGCCAGCTCACCTAGCAACGAATCGTTTCGTTGTGGCCTTTGGATCTCCAATGCTGGCACTCGTACAGCCACTTGCTGTGTCAGCAATTGTTGATCGGCCAATCCTCCGACTGGCAATTGGACTTCGTAAGTACCAGTGGCTTTGGTAAAGAATTGACCAAGATAAACGCCGGGCTGAGATGGGTCCGGGATCGGTGTTAAGACCAAGGCCGAATTGCGGCCCGATGGCTCAATCAATTTAGCTTTTACGTCGGGCAAGATTGTCGGTTGGAATTGCGCATCTCTCAAAACAGCACGCACCATGACCTGCTCGCCCATGATCGCTTGTTGCTTGTCCAATAGCAAAATGCCTCGATCCGAATCCCTCATTAATCGTCCTTGCCCTGCCCAGCGTATGAGTTTGGTGTAATACGTATCAAAGTAACTGTCACCCACCTCACGCAATCGCCAGAACTCTCCACCTCCTTGGAAGGAGACACGTCCTGCACCATAAAACTGAGTCGCCAAGTAGATCGGCTTTTTGCCACCCGTCATGGTCGTTGGGTCAGAGAAATAGGCGATCGGTGTCGCACCAGGCTTCGGCTCATCACACGCAAAGAAGCTATAAACTCCCCGAAATCGTTCCCAGACTTTACGGCTTTCGTCAACTGTCTTGGCAATTTGGATGAAGTCCGTTTGCCATGCATCGCCCGCGAATTCCAAAGGCCAAGCCGTCTCCGCCTCGAATCGTCCGATGGAAACCATTCTGGAGCCTCGTGTGTTCACCACCAGCGGCGAAAGATTCCTGATGACCTCCGCTTTGCGATTCCCGTTCCCTTGGTTGCCTGCCCATTTGGGAGTGGAAACCGGCCCAGCGACCATTACTAATCCGCCCGCTTGCTCGGCAATCCACTTTTCTAGCACATCGACTTGCTCGAATTCCAATGCGGTCCAGTCGGCATCAAAACCAATGACGCAGTCATACTGACTCATTTCCAATCGCGTCTTAGGGAACTCCGTCAGCAGTTTTTTGGCTTCTTGGGAAACACCCGCTCCACCTGTCTGCAAGTACACGTGCGATTGAACCGTTGGGTCTCGAAAAAGCATGTTCCTAACAAATTGATACTCCCGAGTTGGGCCGCCAGCAATGATCAGTACTGTAGATTTTGGCTCCACCACCCTGACCTCACTTTCGAGAGCATTGTCCATTGGGTTAGAATCCTGTTCCGGCGGCAAAGCTTTGACCTCGTAAATCCAAGATCCTATTTCCCGCGGTTGAATGTCAAACGCCAAACTGGACATGGTGTCATCCGATTCCAGCGTAATAGTTCGCTCCTCCTCGATGGCCATTCCCGCATTCTTCTGACCACCGGGTCGACGACGCAACTGCACCGTGATTTGCTTCCCTTCCAAACCCGATGCCTGCAACAAGGCTGTCAATCGGAACCGATCTCCAGGGAATACCCGCTTGGGCGCTTCGATATCGACCGTACGTACGTTGAGCGGGTTCTTGGCCGTCCCCATGCCCACCGCGTGGATCGGAACCCCCTGAAGTGTCGCTTCGGAGATCGTCATGAGTGGATCGATCCCAGCGTTGCTACGTCCATCTGAGATCACCACAATACCCGCCAACGGTGAGCCACGCTCTTGTTCCAAAATGCTATTGATTGCATCGCCAAGCCGCGATTCTGAGCCGGTCGCCGCCAACTGCGTTTCCCAAACAACGGCGTTCGGCTCAATAGGCAAATTGGCTACACTCTTCCCGTCGACTGATATCGTTATGGGGCTGACGACGGAATCCGGCGGTGAATAACTCCAGAGAGTTTTCCACGGAATTTGGTCCGCTCGAAGTATCGCGGTCGAAATCATCACAAACCCCGATATCACCACAACCACTGCCCCAACCAAGACATATGGCCAACCCGGTCGCAAATCACCGTAAACACGAGCGATCAAGGACGACACCATGAGTATCGCACCGATGACTGTCAGGCTCGTGCCAGCCAACGCCAGTCGGCTCAGCAATCGCCAAAGCTCGATTCTCGCGTCACCTGACTCGCTGTCCGTTTTTGCCTGTTTGGGTTTTGCAAACGACGCCACTGCACTCGGCCGTGCGCTTTGATCAAATCGAAAAACGCTTACATCGTGCTTCTGTTGTAACTGCTTGAGCAATGGCGATTGCGCAAAGCTCTGCTGAACAGACGAAATCCGACTCGTCGGACCTGACGCAACGTTCGACACGTCGTCTTGTTGCGGCATCGACATGCTCAAGCTGGTGTCGACAAGCACTGCAAGCCTGGACGATCGTGTTACCCGTTGCTCTGTTCGCTTCTGAAGATCGAAAAAGAAAATGAGAATTCCCAGCATAGCCAATAGCCGAAGCCCTAACAGGGTCCAGCCAATACTCTTTGGCAGTTCCACCCAATCCCGGCGGTACCAGTAAACAACATAAGACACTAGCCCGAGCAAACAACACGCGAGCACAAACCAGTGTATCCACTGATCCATCTGCTCAATGCGCATCCACTGATAGAAGACTCGCATGTCTTCTTGCGCAAAGAAAGGAAAGGTGTCGAAAGGGAAAAAGGGCATAGGGGTGAGTAGTGGAGTAGTGGAGTAGTGGAGTAGTGGAGTAGTGGAATTTGAAATTTGAGATTTGAGATTTGAGATTTGAGATTTGCTTGCCTTAAGCCTCTAGCCTCACTTCTTTCCTCCCGGCAAATGGTACGACGCGCTCCAAGCTAGCCATTGTTCGAAGAGCAGGACGGCGAGCAGCAATACCATCAAGATCATGTTTCGATTGGCGAAACCCGCTAAAGCGGTATTCGTACCGAGCGACTCGGACGATTTGTAAACGAATTTCACCCCGTTCAAATTGCGATTCAAATCGATGAGGGTGATCTTTTCCGTTTCGCCCTCGGCCGGTGGTGTGTTGCGGGAAATGTTTTTGACTATGCGTTCTCCTTGGATGGACGTACCCCACCATTCGAAATTTCCGGACGACATGATCGCGCGGATCGAATCATCTGTATCCTGACTGGACCGAGCGTTCAAGGAGGCTTGAAAAGCCGATTCGCCTGCCGGTAGTGCGTTCAAACTCAACAACGCCTTGGCTCCAATCCCGTTGGGAGGTGGGCAAAGTACTTGAATTTCAGGTAGCATTTCCTTTGAGGAAAAATCCCAACGCATGGGTGTACCTGCGAGTCGAGCTGTATCTGGAGTTCGGAAAGAAGACAAGTAACCAACCATTTTGAGAGCCGCCACCACGAATGTTGGGTCCTGTGGCCAGTTTGTCCATTGGCGGTCGAATGCCGTAAGGCCATATAGAACACGGCCTTCGCCAATGGAATGGTCTATTAGGATCGGCTGTCCGTTGCGCAGCGTGGCAACCGGCTTCCAACGAGAAACGCTTTTGCCATCAACCAACCCAGACTCCCCCAAATTTCTTTCGAGTTCGAGAAATCGTTGTATTCGAACAAACTGAAACGGTGAGTTGCTCAAGCCGAAGAAAGGCTCAAAAATGGGATGGTTGTCAGCGATCAGATCCGGCTTCGTGTCACCAGCAACTTGCGGAAGGTCCGCGGGCCCCTTGATGACAAATGGCATAAGCGGAGTGGCGTTTTCCGCGGTCGTGATCGGTTTGGTCCAGTTCTTATTGTAATCGTCGATTGACATTTGTTCGCCAAAAAAGACGGCTAGTCCTCCCCCCTGTGAAACGAACTTGTGCAAATTATCTAGAGCGCGAGGTCCGAGTGATGGAACCGCTTGCAGGATGATACAAGCATAATTCTGAATTGTGCCTAAGTCGGAGTCTCGTAAGAATTCAGGTCCCTCTCGAGTCATGATCAGTCCGGTCTTGGCGTTGCCGCCCGGGTTCAAAGCCGATTCAAAAAAGAACGAGTGCTTTCCAGTCGAATCACCATCAATCAGCAGGACGCGAAGGCCATCCTGCAAATCCAGTACGCAACGAGCACTGTTGTCTGCATTCAAAGAATCGGGAGGCAACTGGGCTTCGACAACATGAGAACCGCTTTTTGGAAAAAGAACCTGAACATGCCGCGTGACCACTTCGCCCGGCTCGATCCGGTCGATCGACACGGGTGGCAGTTCTGTAACTAAGCCAGAGAATGCCGCCGTAGGCATCGGCTCCAACTGTCGATTGCCATAATCGACAGAATGCACTCCCACGGTAACGTTACGAACTGGCGCGATACCGTTGTTGCGAACTGCAATATTGATCATGGCTGGAACACCCGCCGCCAACACCTCTTGCTGTGGTAACACCGAAACAAGCGTCAAATTTTCGTGACGCTCGGTCACGCAATCGATCAATTGCAATTCCGTATTGGCGCCAGATAGCGATTGCAATTGCTGTTTGATCATGGCTGGATTGCTCCAGTCTTTGGTTCGAAAATCGCTCATCAAATAGACAATCGCCTTTTCCGACGTTGCTTGTTGCAATAAAGGCCCAATCAATTCAACGGAATCGATTAGACCGCTATCCAGAGAGGTCGCCGTCGTCGAATTGATCTTGCTGAGCAAACTCGACGGGTCGGTTGGTATTGTGCGAGATAGCAACTCCGCGACCGAATCCGCTTGCGGGGCTTGTTGAGCAGCCTTCGACGTCGCAGGCGAATCGGCAGCGTTCGCCGAGGCGTCTCTGCTTCGAGCAGAAGCGAGCGAAGCTCGTGACGCCCGCACCACTGTCAACAAATGCGATCCTTCTTGCGTATTTGCGTTGGCTGCAATCGACTGTACAGCCCCCAAGGCCGATTGGTACGCCGTGCCCTTCGAGGATGTATCGCTCATCGATGCCGAATCGTCGAGGATAACGTAGTGGTGAGTGGTTGATTGACTGATCATCGCCAGCCAGCGTGAACCGCTAACCCACTGCGCCAGCATGGCAACAGCGATCGCGACCGCAAGCATCCGCGATGCGATGAGCAGAGCCTGCTTGAGCCAAACCCAGCGCCGCAGCTTGCGATAACTCTCCAACAGGAATTCCATGGCAGCCCACTGCGTTCTGCGATGACGCACCAAATTGATCAAGTGGATCAATAATGGCAACAGGACCAGCAGAAAGCCCCAAGCAAGCGGTTGGAATACAAATTGCATGGTCGGTTACTTCTTCCTCATGTGGGCCATGCGAGAGGTTAGATAGGCCGTCAATGCCGCGTCCATGTGCCGACTCGTTCGGATGAGTTGATAATCGATTTGATAACTGGCGCACGCATGCCTTACGCGATCGAGGAAACGCTGAAGCGATTCCAGGTAGCCCTCTCGAAGCGCCCTGGGGTTACAGGTCAGTGCGTCGGTCGACTCCATCCCCTCAAAGCGGGTCGGATCGTTAAAGGGGAAGTCCAACTCATCGTCATCCATGATGTGAAAAACCAGGATGTCATGCCCGGATCGTTTGAGGGCCGCAAGTCCTTTGAGCGTTTCCGTTTCGCTTCCGAGGAAATCCGAGGCAATCACCATCAGCGAGCGTTTCGGGTACGTCTCATTGATTTCTCGAAAGACCTTGGTCAAATTCGTTTTGTCCTTCGGAGCCGTTTGCTGCAATGCCCGAAAGATACTTTGCAAATGAGAACGACTCGAGCGCCAAGGAAGTCTAGACTGGATCTTTTGATCGAAGACGGTCAGACCAACAGCATCTTGCTGCCTCAAAGTGAGGTAGGCCAGGCAGGCACAAATTGTTGCCGCATAGTCGAATTTATTGAGCGATCCTCGACCATAGGACATACTCGCCGACGCGTCTAACAAGAGAGTGCACCGGAGGCTCGTGTCCTCTTCGTATTGTTTGATGTAAAGGCGATCCTGGCGTCCCCAGACCTTCCAATCGATGTGTCGAAGATCGTCTCCTGGGACGTATTGACGATGCTGCACAAACTCCACCGATTGGCCGAAGTAAGGGCTGCGATGCATGCCAGACAAAAAGCCCTCAACGATATTGCGTGCCCGAAGCTCCATGGACGCAATGCGTCGAATGGCTTCAGGATGCAAGTATTCTTTGGAATCGGGCATCGCGTAGCAATTCGTCCTGAGCAGTCGGTGTGTTGGAAATGATTCGATCGATGACGGCATCGCTGGTGATGCCATCGCTCTCGGCAGCAAAATTGACCACCATGCGGTGTCGAAGCACTGGCTTGGCGCAAAATTGCACGTCGCTTGGGTCAACATGCGATCGACCGGACAAGGCGGCACGGGCCTTTGCTCCAAGGATCAAAAACTGCACCGCTCGCGGACCGGCTCCCCATGCAACTTGCTCTCGAACAAAGTCTGGAATGCCTTCTTGACCAACGCGGGTTTGACGCACAATCGCGAGGGCATAGCGGATCACGTTCTCAGAGACTTCGATGCCGCGGATGAACTCCTGTAGGCTTAGGATTTCAGCACCGGTCAGGACCGGCTCGATTTCGGACGATCCTCGGCCGGTGGTCCGCCGGGCTACTTCGAATTCATCGGCAAAACTTGGGTATGTCACATGCACCTTGAACATGAACCGGTCTTGCTGGGCTTCCGGGAGCGGATACGTTCCTTCCTGTTCAATAGGATTTTGCGTTGCCAGAACGAAGAAAGGATCGGACAAGGTGTGCCGAACGCGTCCAATGGTGATTTGCCGTTCCTGCATGGCTTCTAGCAAGGCGGCTTGGGTTTTTGGAGGAGTTCGGTTGATTTCGTCGGCCAGGATCACGTTTGCGAATAGTGGTCCCTCCATGAAGCGTCGTTCGCGAGAGCCTGTAGTGCGGTTTTCCTCAATAATTTCCGTGCCGGTAATGTCGGCGGGCATGAGGTCGGGAGTGAACTGGATGCGGCTGAAGGACAGATTCAGTGTTTTGGCCAACGAGCTGATCATCAGCGTTTTCGCAAGGCCCGGGACGCCTTCTAGCAAGCAATGACCCCTTGCAAAGACGCTGATTAGAAGTTGTTCGACCACATCCAGTTGTCCGACAATGGTTTTTGACAGTTGGCCGAGGATTTGTTCTCGAGCGCGTTGCAATCGATCCAAATCCGCTTGGGCTGATCCGTCTGTAGTCATGCCGAACTTTCAAAAGGGAGCAATTCAAAGAAACTGGGCTAAATCTCCGGTTGGATTGTATCATCCCGAGAAGTCTTCTGCACTGGGTTGCGAAATTTGGAGTGCTGGGATTCATCCCAGCTTTGCTTGGATTCGTTCGAATTTCATGATAGTTTAGCGTTAACTCTAGGGAGGGAAGGTTCAAGCGTGTGCATTTCGATTGTTTTGTCGAGTAAGTTTCATGGTTTGGAAGGTTGCAGGGGAGCAACAGGTACGGCGATTTTGGGCGTCCAGTGGGAGTCCAACTTGGCGCGCAGGGCAGTAACGACATCGAGGTGGTCACTGGTTACGTTGCTCAATTCCTTTGGGTCGGCTTGCAGATCAAAAAGCATTGGCTGAGCGTCCCGGAGTGTTGCCTGCAAGTCTGTCCCCAAGTAATCGTCGCGAGGGATCGTTTTCAACAATCCCTCGGCCTGAAAAGTGCGAGGAAGGATGAGGCGCCAGCTACCGTCGGTGACCCATCGCCACAAAACGTTGGCTGCTGGATCATCGAGGGTTTGCGAACGAATTGTGAAGCACTCGCCATAAACATGAACCATTTACAGCCAATTACAGCCAATCGAGCGACTGCGTTTCCAACTTTTTCGCGGACGTCAATTCACTTTTGGGTGGGATGTCGAGGTCGCTGGGCATCGACCCACAGATTGATAACACCCAAGAGAATGGCGGTTATGAATCCTTGAAACACTATCGACATCAGGTATGCGGCGACAATCAATCTGGACCAATGCAAATCCACCGTGCGTTTTGTGACGTACTCAAACAAGCCTTCACGGATCAAATACAAACTAACCAACATGCAAATGGTGCCCCAAATCAGCAGCGGAATCGGCGAAAACAACTTTGCAGCCGCCGATGCATAAAATGAGTCTGTCGGTTTTCTTAACGGGCCGAGACTCGCCAATCGGTGCGAGACTGCAATCGCTGCAAAAGTTGTGAATCCAGCATAACTCAAAACAAGGCATGCGATGAATCGATGGATCATCCACTCCTCGAGGCTTCCATTGCGCAGATAATGCTCGACAGGGAAAGCAGCAAGCCCGATTGTTGCGATAGCGCAAACTAAAAAAATCATTCCAAGGAATCGATCCGGTCGAACGCTCAGCAGCCCGCCAAGTATGGCCGACAGAAATCGAAAGCCATCTCGAAAGATGTTCAGTTTGCTTTCACCGATTCGCGTTGCATAAGGGATCGGGATCTCGACGATTCGCATATGGGTCACGAGAGCTTTGGCGCTCATGGCGGGGGTGAAATGGAGCCCGGAGGGAAGTGGCTGTAGTTGCAACCATGCGTCGCGGGTCAGTACTCGCATTCCGCTGGCCGCATCGGTCACGCTTCTGCCGGTTAGGAACCCCAAAAGAATCGCATAAAGCCAATTGCCAATGCGGCGAATACGAGGCATCTTGCTGTCCGATCCCATTCGGGACCCCAAAACGACTTCGGCTCGATCGTCCAGGATTTGCGAACACATGCTCTCGAAGCAGGCTGGGTCGCAAGTTCCATCCGCATCGAGAAAGGCCAGCAAGTCACCTGTTCCTTCGTCAAATCCGCGTTGGATGGCGGCTCCATAGCCTTGATTGGTCGGGAGTTCGACGACCGTTACGGCTCCAAAGGTGCGTGCGATTTGGACGGTTTTGTCGGTCGAGCCATCGCTTACAACAATCCATTCGATCTTTTGTAGGCCTACGTTGAGGCAAAGCGTCTCGGACACTGCAAGGCAGCGGGTAAGCGTAGTCGCGATGGCTTGCTCTTCGTTTAAAGCGGGTATCACGACCGTCAAAGTACTTTTCGTCGACGAAATCATGTCAGTAGTCTAATGAGTCGAAGTAGCCTTGGTGTAGGGCTTTTTGACGTGATTTGGCAAATTTGAACCAACCTCCCAATTCGATACACGAGTTATCGGGATAATTCCTTAGAAAGTGCCAACGCCGCTTCTCTTTTAGCCCGTTGCCCAACTCGCCTAACTAGTCGTGTTGGCTTTTGTGTAGGATTTAGCTTCCAAACGGTTTAGCTCCCTCACTCCACTTTCACTATCGTATTGACTTGCCCAAGATATGCAGGATTCGCATTTCCGAGTTTGGTGTTTATTTCTATCGCAAGTCATCGCGATTGCTGGCTTGCTGAATTGGTTTGGTAAATTGGAACCAACCCCCCAATTTGACACATCGAGTTATCGCGATTATTCATTAGAAAGTGCGAGCAAAGCGCTCAACGACAAGCGAACCTTCGTGTATCCATGCGTGCTGCGTTTGTTCGTAGTCGCCGATGGATCGGAGCGATTGGTACCTTGGTTTCAATACTTATCGTCCGCGTTTGCCGTAGGTCTGTTCTTGGCGGCACTTCTGCGATGTGATTGGAATCCTTGGTTGGCATTGGGGGCTGCATCTCCAATCCTGGCTAGCCCAATGGTACTGGAATACAGCGGTACTTTGACCCCGGATCTCTTGGCCCAATCCTTCTCGATCTTGGCCGTTTCGCTGTGGTTAATCGTCGTGCACACCGGTAGAAGTCTGTGGGCTTGCATCGGTTTGTCTGCTTTTGTGTTTCTTGCCTACCAGACGAAGCCTTCCTACCTATTCCTTTTGGCATTTGTGCCCATGGGTGGCTTGATTGCGCGTTGGTGGTTGCATTCAGAAAAAAGTGATGCGCTGAGGGTATGTTCGCTGTTGAGCACCGCCAGTGTCCTGCCGTTTTTGGGATGGTGCACATTGCGTTGGTTTATAGTAGGGCACTTCGGTTTGGTATCTTTTGGCGGCTACAACATTATCGGAATCGCCGGCCAACTTTTGAAGCCAGCCTGGATAAGCCAATTGAATTCCGATGTCAAGCCGCTTGCCGAAGAAATTTCAAAGCGTCGTGACCAGCAACGGAATTGGTCTACGGATACCAGTTACGACCATATGGAGTCACGCTTCAACGCGATGGTGTGGGAGATTGCCGTCCCTGCCGCGTCTGAACTTTACGAATCCGATTCTCGGATAATGAATCGTCAAATGGCGAATCTTTCTGGCCAGATTCTGTTGGGGCATCCGGAATCGTATGCGACTTGGTTATGGATGGCGGCAAAGCGTGCGATTCGGGCGTCGATCGAACTGACGTTGCGCAATCCGATCGTCATGCTTTCAATGCCGATATTGCTTGTGGCGTTTGCTATCGGCTGGCGAAATAGAAGTGCGAATGCGGAATGCGTCGCAGAGGTATACCAGCGGGAGTTTCAGGTGATCGTTTGGATGGCGATTGGGTATGCGATTTGCAAACTAGGGCTGGTTGTTTTGGTCGAACCGCCTATCGACAGGTACTGTGCACCGGCGGCGGTTTTTCTTCCTTCGGTATTGGTGATGATGGCCTGCCGAATGGTTTTGAAGATGAAATGCTGGCTGCATCCGTCGCGTTTGGCTCGGGGGTAAACGGGGGTAAACGAGCAAGGGCTGTCGCTTGAATTGCCTGTGCAAACATGCTGCGCTAGGATCCTCAAGCTGAGACGAATCCCCGCGCACCAAATTTCACGGGCATTACAGATTGCCTAAACCGTTTTTTGGGCAAATTAGGCTCATGAGCCAACTAGTTCATTTGTTCGAAGTTATCCGAAAGCTACCACTTTGACGATTACCAAAATGTCTCGTGAAAAGCCGAGGCAAGCGAGGACTCTTTTGCTGGAAACGGACTTCCTGAGGGCACTTCGCTAAAAACAATGATCTATTCAAGGATGAGATGGTCATGGTAACGCGACTTTTATCTGTGGCTTTTGTCTGCGTTTTCAACGTTGCAGCCCTTGCTCAATTGCCGTCGGAGAGTTTCTCTCCACTCAATTACTTTGGCCGATACCATGGCTTTGGCTATAGCGATGGATACCATGCTTGCAAAGACGGTCATTGCAATAGTGACAAGGGCAAAAGAAACGGTTCGATATGGAAACCATGGGAGTCGATGTCGTCCTTCTATGGTTCCCCCACAGCACCGCCTAGCAACCGAGTGGTAACTCAGCGGGCGACAAGCAGAGCTCCGCTGTATTCTCAAGAATACTTCGTGTCCCCAAATTTCGGCCCGTCGATAGACGTTTCGCCACAGTCGATGTACCAAGCCCTGCCCCAGAGTTTGCCGAATTGGCCCTCTACTACTCAACCGTCGTATGAATCCGTTCCGCCCGCTCCTGGGCAATCGCAACCGTCCCCTAGCGATCGCGGAAACTTGGAGCTTCCTGCTCCCCAAAAAACGGAACAAATGCCTCCTACCCCGACGGCTGAACCTCGGGATGTTTCTTCCAATTTCTACCCGCTAAATCTAGAATCTAATTGGCGCCCGACTAGATTCAACCCGAAATAGGTGGATCGTGAATTGACAAGTCAGAACTCTGACCCCTTTACACCTCAGCCTCGCAAAGGTGTGATCAATTCTTGCGCGTATCACAACGGCGTCCGGGTGGCGGACATTCCTATAGCGGACCTGGGGGACGCTTGGAGCCATTCCGATCGCTTCATTTGGGTGGGACTGTACGAGCCGAGCGAGCAGGTGCTTTCACACATTCAGCAAGCATTCGGTCTACACGATTTGGCGATCGAGGATGCCCATAATGCACATCAGCGTCCGAAACTGGAAGTCTACGACGACTCGATGTTTGTGGTTATCCGCACCGCGAGGCTCTCCGATGGAGGTGAACACAGGATTGAATTCGGCGAAACGCACGTGTTCTTCGGTCCACGTTACATCATCACGGTTCGCCATGGATCCTTGAAATCCCATGTTGGCTTGCGAGGCCGTTGTGAAGCCACGCCAAACTTGTTGGCAAAAGGAGAAGCATTTGTTCTTCACGCTTTGATGGACTTTATTGTTGACCAATATTTTCCTGTGATCGATGCTCTGGAAGCGGAACTGGACGAGTTGGAAGAGAACATCTTCAGCGGGAAATTTGTCCGGAGTGTCACCGCTCGAATTTACCATCTGCGGCGCGATCTTCTCGCGATAAAACAAGCGGTGACACCGTTATTGGATGTCTCAGCCCATTTGACACGGATGAGTTCGAATCTGATACCGCTTGATACACGACCGTATTTCCAGGACGTTCACGACCATGTGATACGCATTGGCGATTTGATTGATTCTCTACAACAGCTTTCTCACACGGCGTTAGAGAGCAATCTGGCATTGATCTCTGTGGCTCAGAATGACGATACAAAGCGCCTTGCGGCTTGGGCCGCAATCCTAGCTGTGCCGACGATGATTGCAGGGCTATACGGTATGAATTTCAAATACATGCCGGAAACCGAATTGGAGTTTGGATATCCCATTGTTCTGGCTGTTATGTTCAGCGCTTGCGGCTTCCTATATCATTGGTTTCGCAAGGTGGGTTGGCTCTAGAGTGGGCTGCGTGGTGTACAATACTAGGATGAATCTTCATCCAACTCCTCTCGCAGGAAAACCACCGACCGTAACTTTTCATGGCGCAACTCGGTCCGTTTCAGGCTCCATTCACCTTTTAGAGGCTGGTCCCTATCGGTTTCTGCTGGACTGCGGTCTTTATCGTGGGCCGCGCGAAGAAGCGAGACTTCGAAATACCTACTTCGATTTTGATCCCTCCACTATCGATGCGATTTTCCTCAGCCATGCACACGTCGATCATTGCGGCAACATCCCGAATCTAGTGCGGCAGGGGTTTACGGGACCGATCTACTGCACGCATGCCACACGCGACTTGATTGCGGTCATGCTAACCGACTCTGCTCGTATTCAAAGTAATGCAGTTTCGAGCGTTTCCATGGGGAGAAACATGCGAGAAAGGCATGACTCTCTATACACCTATGAAGATGTTGAGAAAACGATCGACGCCTGTATCGGGGTCGACTACTTGATGCCGATCAGCGTTAACCCAGACGTCCAGATCCGTTTTATCGACTCAGGGCACATTCTCGGCAGCGCTATGATTGCGGTAAAAATCGCGAACGGCGATCAGGAATATTCCATTACGTTTACTGGCGATTTGGGCCGTCGCGGCGTACCGTACGTGGCCGAACCGTCGCCGGTGCCTTCGGCGGACCTGATCATTTGCGAGAGCACTTACGGTGGCAAGACGCACGATGCGTTGGAGGTTATGTCGGCAAAGATGTCGCGCCACGTTACACAAACCGCGGAGCGAGGAGGGAAGATTTTGATACCAGCCTTCAGTCTCGGTCGAACGCATTTGGTGTTGCACTATCTTCGACTTTGGATGGTCGAAGGACTCGTGCCCCACTTACCGATTTACGTCGACAGTCCGCTCGCCCAAAAGATCGATGTCGTCTATCAAAAGTACCGAACTCTTCTTTCGCCCAGCGTGGAGGAGATCTCCTGCGAGTGGCTGGAATCCGACGATGACACATGGCTTCGTTCGACACAAAGCGAACCGTGCATCATTGTTGCCTCGGGAGGTATGTGCGAGGGTGGGCGAATTGTGCAGCATCTGCAATACCATATCGACGATCCTCGCTCGACGATTGTCCTGGTCAGCTATCAGGCGCCTAATTCTTTGGGGGCACAACTATTGTCGCCTGTCCCGACGGTTCGGTTTCAAGGCCGGAATTGGAACAAATGGATCGAGGTGGCTGAGGTCAAAGGCTTTTCGGGGCATGCTGACAAAGAGGATTTCGACTGGCTGCTTCGTGATGCAGTCCAAGGAACAGGCAAGGTTCGACTTGTCCACGGAGAGCCCGATCAAATGCTTGCGTTGGAGAATCAACTTCTGGAGATGGG
This sequence comes from Pirellula sp., assembly GCA_031374925.1. Taxonomy (GTDB): domain Bacteria; phylum Planctomycetota; class Planctomycetia; order Pirellulales; family Pirellulaceae; genus JBKCUI01. Next base: position 41,157 of record JANMHA010000457.1, read on the forward strand.
TTTTGCTGACGTTGTGGCTCCCAAGCGCAAGGGGATGGTAAGACTGTAGCTTAGTAGCTGAGCAAGGCCCTCGCTCAGGTATGGGTAGCTGAACAAGACAAGTTCCGAACGAGCGAGGGCCTCGCTCGTCCACATGCACACGGACTTGCAAATTTCGAGTTCCGTTTCTACAACATTGAGCATGAACGATCGAAAAACCCTTCAAGAACGCGATCAGATGTCGGATCTGGATCGCTTGCGTCATTCCTGTGCTCACGTCATGGCAACTGCGATTCTCCGCATTTGGCCGGATGCTCAGTTCGCGTACGGACCGCCGGGCGAATACGGATATTACTACGATTTCGACATGAAGCATCGAGTTACGCAGGATGACTTTCCCGCAATCGAGGCGGAGATGAAAAAAATCTCCAAAGAGAACCAGAAATTTGAAAGGAAGGTTATTAGCCGGGACGAAGCCAAGGCCATGGCTATGAGCGGTCGGCTAGGCGGTTTGACCGAGCGACCTGGCAATGTCAGCCGTTTCAAGCTCGATTTGATCGACAAGATTCCCGAAGGGGAGGAAATCTCGTGCTACCAAAACGGTGACTTCATCGACCTCTGCGCTGGCCCGCACGTCAATTATTCCGGTAAGTGCAAGTATGTGCGACTGACGAGTGTATCAGCATCGTTCTATATGGGAGACGAATCCAAAGGACAACTCCAGCGGCTTTATGGCACCGCGTTCCCTACAGCGGAGGAATTGGAGCAGCATTTTGCGGCACTTGAAGAAGCCAAGAAACGAGATCATCGCAAGCTTGGCAAAGAACTGCAGCTTTTTCATATCGATGATGACGTTGGCCAAGGTCTCATCCTGTGGATGCCGAACGGAGCCGTCATTCGCCAAGAACTGCAGAATTTCATCAGCGAAGAATTGCGAAAGCAAGGATACTGTCAGGTCTTCACTCCCCATATTGGAAAGCTCACTCTCTACAAGACCAGCGGTCATTTTCCGTACTACAAGGACAGCCAGTTCGGCGCTATTGTCGAAAACGATGATTTTCAAAAATGCGCGGCTGCAGGCTGTACTTGCGCTGAAATCATGCAACGTCTCGACGGAGTTAGCAAACGACTTGCGGATGGGATCAACGAACGAGCTGGAAGGGAAGTCATCCCACCGGATCGTGTCCTGTCGGACGAGCAGATCGTCGACGGCTTTATGCTCAAACCGATGAACTGTCCCCATCATATAAAGATCTTTGACAGTCAACCGCGAAGCTATCGCGATCTTCCTGTGAGGCTAGCCGAATTTGGAACTGTGTATCGATGGGAACAGAGTGGTGAGCTCAACGGTCTGACTCGAGTTCGCGGCTTCACTCAAGACGATGCCCATCTCTTCTGCACTGAGGAGCAGATTGACGACGAAATGATTGGTTGCCTTAGCCTCGTGAAGAAAGTCCTGACGACTCTTGGGATGACCGATTATCGTGTTCGCGTCGGTTTGAGAGACCCGGACGGCAACAAATTCACTGGCGACCCAGCTCAGTGGGACAAAGCTGAGGAAGCGTGCCGGGCTGCTGCTACTACGCTTGGGGTCCCTTTTACCGAGGAGCCCGGTGAAGCTGCTTTTTACGGTCCAAAAATCGACTTCGTGGTCCGAGACGTCATTGGCCGTGAATGGCAACTTGGAACCGTCCAGGTGGATTATGTCCTGCCTGTCCGATTCGATTTAAGTTACGTAGGTGCAGACAATGCAAGGCATCGTCCGGTCATGATCCATCGCGCCCCCTTTGGCAGTCTAGAACGATTTTGCGGCGTTTTGATTGAACATTTCGCCGGCCACTTTCCTGCCTGGCTAGCTCCGGAACAAATCCGCATCTTGACGATCAGCGAAAAGAGCGCTGCGTTCGCGACGACCGCGCTGGCGCAACTCAAGTCCGCTGATCTCCGAGTAACTCTGGATAATGCCTCTGAGAAGATCGGTGCGAAGATTCGCAACGCGCAGCTTCAGAAGATTCCTTACATGCTGGTCATTGGCGAAAAGGAAGCTGCGGAACAAAGTGTGAGTGTCCGACACGCCAAGAAAGGGGATCTGGGCGTGAAGCCGCTGTCTGAGTTTTTGGAAGATATTAAACGGGAAGTGAAAGAGCGACGCTTGTAGCATGACCGGCGGTCGCGGTTACGTAGATCCGTCGCTCCGCCGACGGATGTCCTGTTTGTCAATGCTGCATGCGTAAATCGATCCAAAAGGACGCGTCTAAGTGGCGGCAGCGAACAAGTCGGCTATCGTTTGAAAGGATAACGCATGGGCGGTTCGGACTACACTGACCGCCGGTCGCGGAGCGTACCGGCCTACGTAGACGTAGTAACTTCGATCGTTCGCTCTTCTGTGCCCCGTCGAATGCGTATCTTGACAGCGCGACCTATCTCGACCTTGTTGATCGAATAGGCCAATAGATCCGATTCCCGCAGCAGGTCCTTTCGTCCGTCATATTCGATGATGACATCGCCTTTCAGCATTCCGGCTTTCTTTGCACGATCATGTGGTGAATAGGCTCCGACGTGTTGGACCGTCAGAGCCATCTGCCCATCAGCAATTCCAAGCTCTTTGCGTTCTTCGTCCGTGGAGGGCTTAACAGCCATACCACCCAGACCCATTTGCCGAAACGACCACGAGGATGCACGCCATGAAATATCCTCCTTCGATCGCCAATCAGGTGAAAGCTTGAGTGTCAACTCTGATTTCTGATCGCCTCGTTCCATGGCTGCTTGGACTGTGCCATCGGTGTCGGGAGCATGGTGGAGCACCCATTGAACGTCCGCAATGGACAGAATCGCTTGCCCGTTTAAGTGCGTGATCCGATCACCGACTTGAAAACCACTTTTCGCCGCGTCGCTTCCCTTAATAACTTCTTTGACGGTGGCGCACTGTGTTGGATCCAGAATGAGCCCTATGGTCTTAGGATGTGGGTAAGAAAAGAGCAGTGAATTTGGAATTTTACCTTGCTCAGTTCGGAGATTTGCCTTGAGTCCTTCGCCAATCATATGGCAGTGAATACAGCTTTTGACCGTGTCACCTTCGTAGTCGAGTTTATCTTTGTAACGCGGAGCCAGCGAGGGGATTTTTTCGGGAGATGCAAACAATGGCTTGTCCGCTTGTTTGCCAATAAGGCTGGCTTTGTTGGCTGGATAATTGCGATGCAGTTCTAACGCTGCTTCCATGGCTTTGCCGAGACCTTCCACGGAGACATCCTCTTTCCATTCAGTGCGATCGGAACGCGTGCCGTAGCGGCCGTAAAGTGTGCCGTCGGCGTTGAAGATAAATGCCGCGAACGATTGGTCGGTGTCGAACTGGAACATGGATAGGTCCAAGCCGTTCGTGCCGACAATCCTTACCCGAACAAAGGATTTTAGTAACTGTTGAAGTCTTGGGTTGACCTCAATCAGGTCGTCGTCCAACTTGACGCACTCTTCGCAAGGGATGCAACGCAGCACAACCAGCATTGGCTGTTTAAGTCGTGCAGCGGTTTCAAAGCCTTTTTCTAAATCGTTGTAGAACCAAGATCCAGTTGCTTCGAACTTCAACTTATCTCCGAGGACTTTTTGCTGCCGCGTTTGTGCTTGCACATGGAATGGGAACAGCAGGAGGAAAGCGGTGAACAAGAATACATGGGTAATCTTGAATGCAAATGGTTTTTGGATCATGACGAATGCCTTTGGGAAGATAGGAATAGCGTACAAATCATTGATTTTAAGGGAGGGTCATTGTCGCCTTTCGCTCAGCGAAAGTGCGCCTCGATAACCACTTTCGCTGAGCGAAAGGCGACAATTGCGTGTGGCACGCCCAAAGCGAAGCGTGGGCGTGAGAACTATGGGAAATGCTTCTAACAAGCGACTCCCACGCCCTTCGTAAACTCAGGGACGTGTCACACGATGGTGGGCTCCTTGCGAGTAGGTTCACAGCCCATTAGCGAAAGGCGAAAATAAATATGAGCGACAATATTAAGAGACCATATAAAAAAGAGTAGCGTCATCTTAAAGCTGGGATGAATCCCAGCACTCCAAAAATGGCTACACTTATCGATTGGCGGCGTAGAGTTCGGCGTAGGTCAAAGCCCAGGCGTCGATGAGTTCGCGAAATTTATTCAGGTCGACTTCTCCCAGGGGTTGATAGAAGCTACGCGTCATTAATTCTCGATTCGCGATTGTGCCTTTGGCTTGGAGATCGAGAATGTAGAATTCATTGACCGGACGTACCACCATTTCGAAGCGACTGTACTTGTTCTTTCTCTGGCCTCGCTCCATGACCAAATCATCCCGAATGCACGCAGCGCCCCAGCCCGCTTCTCCGAACACCGTGGTGAACTGAAAACCGGGAAACAAGTCCGCAATCTTCTTGATCACGGTCTCGATTCGGTCTGAAAGTTCCAGCCTCGATTTGCTGTGCAGACTTCGAAACTCTTCGGCTTCTATTCGTTTTCGCTCTGCCTCGGACTGGGAATGAGATGCTCTGTTTGCGCCGCGCGCAGCGGCTTGTTTAAGTTTGTCGTCGAATTCAGACATGAGTTTCTCAAGCGGAGGTTTCGGACGCGTCTCCGCGTTCGGTTGATTCGGAGCCGTTTACTACGCTCTGATTTGCCGAATCGGTCGAACCCTGGCTTGAATCCGCGGTTTCAACTTTCTGTGTGACAACTTTTTCCACTACCGGCTCCTCGCGTTCCTTTTTCATGAACTGCAACAAGTCGGAGAAAGAACGAAGAGGTTCCTTTCCAGTTTGCATGGCGTCCGTAATCGGTGTAACTGGCTTGGGCGGTTCGACCCGTGCTGGCCTTCGCGCCCCTTGATCTTCGGACCGCGGATTGTTTCGCGATCGATCGCGATTGTTGTCTCTGCCGGTGGGCCTGCCGCCGCGATTGGCGCTACCACGATTATCGCCACCGCCTCCTGGACGATTTCCGCCAGCCGTTCCGCGGCTCCTGTCTCCGCCTGCTCCGGCCGGCATCGGGCTACGATTCTCAGCGGCTGGAGGTGGGCGATTGTCTCGCGATCCACCTTGATTGCGATCGTTGCGTTGATTGCGATTGTCTCGACCGGCGTTTCCACTTCGATCCTGGGTGTTTTCTTGTGCCTGATGTCCATCGTGGCGACGCGATGGCGTTCCAGGCGGAATGGCCGTGAGCGATACTCGCTTTTTCTTTTCGTCGACATTGAGAACCCAGACTGGCACCAAATCACCCACCTGAACGAATTGATGCGGGTCTTCAATGAAGTCAGGTGCCAGACGGCTAATGTGGATCAATCCGCTGCACTCGGGGCCGAGGTCGACGAAAACGCCAAAGTCCGCGACGCCAATGACCAACGCTTGCAACATAGTTCCGCTTTGCAAACCTTCTAGCTTTGGCACTTTGCTCAACAGAGGCAAAGGGTACTGGAAATCTCGACTATCGGTGAATGCGAATTGCAAGCAGTTTGCAACTCGCTTCAGTTTTTCGCGTCCCACTTGCCAGCTTCTCGCTAACCGTTCGACATCAATAGTGTGAGTTGGTCGCTCCATTGGACCGGATGGGATGACCGGCATTGGGACTGACAATCGAGTTGTCGGAGCCGGAGTCCCTTCCGTGGGTGTTTGGGTGGTCGTTTCTGTCGTCGTTGCAGACTCACTGTCGACATTATCTTTCGAAGCATCCGATTCAGGCGACGTAGCATCGCTCTTCAATATCTCGGTTTCGGCTTCGGTGGGTGGTGACATGTCCACTGCCGATTCAGTGTTCATTTCGCTTGCAGCTGCATCGTCACTTACTCCTTCCGACAAATCGATGGATTCGCCGAAAGGCTGTTCGTCCACTTGTTTTGCGTGTTCGACAATGGCGGCAGCTGTTGCAACAGCCAGCTGAGCATAATCCGGTTTCGTCCAATTGGCTGGACACGAGGCTGGCGATGCAAGATTTGCATGTGCTACCAATCGTTCCGCCAAACGATAGTCATCCGGGTGGATGGTCGTGCCGTCGAGTGGTTCTGTACTACCGTAAACCTTTAGAAAGCCGATGGCTTGTCGAGCTTGCATCTCGGTGAGATGCTCACGCAGCACAGTCATGAGGGCTTCACGGTTGACGATCTTGTCGTCATGGCATGCTTTGACAACAGCTTTCGCCGCATCCGTTGTCATCCCGGGAATCCGCTTCAAGACATCGACGTCCGCATGAAACACATCGACGCCAGCTTGCGTGATCGCGGTGGAAACGGCGTCTTGCAACGCGGACTCCAATTCCCGTTGCGGCAATTCACGTTGGTAGGATCCAAGCCGGAGTCGGACTGGATCCACTTTCAGGATTTGCTTGAGCGGGTCTTGCAATCTTAGTGAAAGCCAAACGGCAGCGCGATGACGCCGCGAAATGTTGGGCAGTTCCACCAAGCAACCTCGCGACATGCAATAGGCGTCCGCGCCGGCTCGATCAACCATTGTCCAGTACAAAGATCCATCCGAGGACTGTTTTAGCAATTCGGAAACAGTATGAATCAGATACCTACGGGCAGGACCATTGGAGATGGCCAAGAGGGTAACTTTGTGCTCGTGAATCCACTGCCCGAGTGAAACCACGTTTTGGGCGACTACATCGGCGCGATTGCTATTGCATGGGATTTCATTGGTAAACACCACTTTGCCGTCAGCGTCTACAATCGCAACTGCCGCCATCTTAGGGCCAATTGCATCAATAATCAGAATGCGATGACCATGCACGGGACGTTGCAACAGGGAAGCCTGCAAATGCACCACTGCGGCTTCCGTAAGATCTGTGTGGGCATCCTCCTCCAAAATGCTCAGAACATCTTGGTGTAGCCTCGGTAGAATCTGATTGCGGAGACCGTCCTCCGCAACTTCCAGCAGCCAATGATGCATAGGATGCCGACCGGGGCAAAGGGATTCACGGCAAACTTGAATCAGTGGGCGCTCATCGTAAAGAAATTGAAGGGCTACGATCTGTGAACGTTGCCCTCGCGACAACATTAGGATCTGGTAGGGGGTCAGTGCGGAGAGTGGTTTTTTGAGCTTGGAATAGGACTCCAAAATGCTTCGCAACCATTTGCGTCGACGCTGGCGAGGCGAGAGCTGTTTGTCCGATAGAGTTTTGGTTTTGAGTCCCTTTCCCTGCTTTCGCCCTTGATGAAACTCCACAATCATGGGAGCCACTGGGTCAGGAGCATTCACTTTGCTCTCGATGGCAACGGGCTCGGATTGAACAGTAGCCTGGGTAGATTCGACCGGCATCGATTCTATCGATGCAGACTCGATCACAGTTCCTGGCTCCGCCGTTTGGGGATGCGAGGTCGTATCTGTTGAGTCGTGCGTGTTCGTTGCGACTTGTTCCAATTGGTGGGTTGGAAAAACCGGTCCGACAGGAGTTGCCGAAACCGAGGGATCAACTGGTTGGTCGGCCGTTGCAAGTTGCGGGATCGAAGGTGCCGCACGATCGCCGGTATCGGTTGATGCTATTGGATGGGATTGAGGACTTGCTTCGGCGTGATCCAATTGCTTTTCTGCATCGCTACCTTTTGGCGGATCGGGCAAGACTTTTACTGAAATGCCAGCCTTCCTGAGGAGCGTTCTTTGCAACTCTTGCATCAGCCTAACGTCTTCGCTCAGAAGGAAAACCATCCAGCGTTTGGTTTGTTCTAAGACATCTGCAGCTTGTTCGAGAGGGACGCTGGCGACTTCGGAGACCCATTGCAAATGATCTTTTGGGGCGTCGCCTTGCATGGTCAAAATCGCTTGACCGACCGTCTCGACTTGGGGGCATTTTTCCGAAATGGTACGCGAATTTTTCCTAGCACGAAGATGGCGAGTGACGGTATCGACTTGGGAAATCGTGTTGGCTTGAGACACGACGGAAGCGACGGTTTCATTCCATTGCTGTTCGCGGTCGAGCGTTTGTTGAACTTTTTCTTTGTGAGCCTTGAGTGCTTCGGAGTAATTGAGCGCGCGTCGCAAAATCGACAGTGTCTGTTCGTCGATGTTTCCAAGCTCATCAGGCCGATAGTTTGCAAGATAGTTCGGTTCATACCCTTGGTTGAGCAACTCGATTGGGAATTTGAGTTGGTCCTCGGGAAGGCGCATGTATCGCGCGATCGCTTGTAGATCTTTCATAAGGCAAACTGGTTCATTCTACGAATCACGTTGGTTCTAAACGCTTGACTAAGTCGTCGTGCTTAGAGGCCGAAATCGAAGTTTGAAGTCCTTCATGTAAATGGGTGTCGTACTGCACATTGGTGCAAAGTGGTGCATGCAATCAAGCTAAGACTGGGAATCTAGGTGAGTCACCACCAATTGTCAAGCTTTCCATAAATTTCCATGGCCGAAGGCAGGAAATTGGTCCGTTTCCGCTTTGCAAATGACGATTTCGTTAAAAATGCCTGAAATGGCTCAAGCGTT
>JANMHA010000021.1:0-16487 GCA_031374925.1 Pirellula sp.
ATTGACTGTGCAGAGCAGCTACTCGTTTCAACTTGGAGAACCTGTTCTGGTTGGTGGCTTCGACGGATTCTATCTGGTTGCAACCGTCACCGAAGCGACACCCGGCCACCGCATCGACGAGGTGACCAGAGCGAGCCGACCACATCGACCGCATGCAGGCCACATAGCGACGAGCCGACCGCATCGACGTGGTGAACGCCCGACCGCATCGACGAGGTGACCAGAGCGAGCCACATAGCGACGAGCCGCCGAGCCATATCGACGAGCCGACCACATCGACCGCTTCCCTCCGACAAGCTTCTGCGATTTCCACAAGGTTGTGCCTGGCTGCTAGCGTCCCGAATTCGGCAGGATGCATGGCTGACTCAACAACTGTGGAAGTGGCGCCGACTGTTTCACGAGGTTGCGAAAACACCATCGCTTCCATTAGAATTCAAATCTTAGCAGGCGACTTTTGCAACTTACGCAAGACCGCTGAACTAATACGTTATTTGACTAAAGCAGGCAGCCCAAATGCCCTTCGTGGTTGGTAGATCTGAAGGCGACCTTGACTTTGACTCGCTCGCAGATCAGCTTCGCGATGTCTTTCCGGAATCAACAATCATTTCGGATGACTACTACCGAGATAGGCTGCAACGCGAGAAGGAGATCGCACAGCGAATAGGAATTCCAGAAGACTCTGCACCGATTCGCTGCACCGAACGAGTCGCTCTCGAACACGGTACACAGCGACATCTTTCCGTTTGTCTCTCTCAAGACATTACGCTCGATGCTCGAATTGATAAATTTGGTATACTCGCTGTCGGTGGACAAGATACGGTGGAATGCCCGGCTGTAATTCAGAAGCTGATTGAGATTTTGCAAGCTTGCAACTTAGAAATCGAAACGAGCTGGGACGACGTCAAATAACAATCGCGTGCAACGGAGTCGGCGGTCGGGTCGGTTTTGAATTCAACGCATCTCGCGCCTGCCCGCTGATGCTATTCGTTCGTGGTACTATGGAATCAAATCCCTACCAATCGCCGCCAATTGATCGATCGCAAACGCCAACTCCACAGGTCGTCCCGTCGATTTGGTCGATTCCTATAGACATCATCGCTTCATGGGTTCCTTTTGGAATGGTAATGTTGTTGCTGCTGCCTTCACTTCATGAACTTCCCAAAGCAAATCTCGGTCGGCTGGTATTCGAGCTCAGCATAATTGTCATCTCGATTACGATAGGAGGTCTCGTCACTCTGAAACGCTTGGTGATCCTAGCAAAGAGGCTGGCCGCTCGGACTTGACGATACGAGACTACCAATTGTTGACGCAATTTTCGCTGATGCCTTCGTAGGTATTGACAGCCGGTTGTCACATAATCGATCGAGCTTCGAAACGCGCGCGAGCACACCAAAAAAGTGAAGAACCAAGCGATGCACGCAAGTCGCCGGTCGGCCGCGAATTTGAATCATAGTTTTTTGGCGACGGCGAATCACCTCAAGCATCGCTGGCCAAGTCGTGGATTGCATTATCATGCATCCACGCCGTCCTCGCGTGCCATCGTGTTGCAGCGTGACAACAGAACCCATACAATGCTTGTGGGCAGTGCTCGTCGCATTGACACCCTGATCGGCCAATAGAACATCGAATCAAGGCTGACTAAACAATAAGAAATCAGAACCAAGCATTGCATCGAAGTCGTCGGTCAGCCTCATTCCGATGGTGACCATACTTCGGCGACTCGATGAATGCGGACGTTCGTCAATCTAAGAATGAGCTAGCACATGAAACGCCCACTGTTTGCGGCATTTGTACTCGTCATCCTAGTGACGGGACTGTGCCGGGCCCAAGAAGACGCTGCAATTCTTGATGTGGACAAGTTTGCTGACGAGATAAGGAAACTGGTAATTAGAGAATACCCTAAAGCAAACATCACCGTAAAGGATTCAATCATCCACTTTGAATTCAACGTGCGCAAATACATGATTCACGAGCCGCTCCTCACTGGCGAATGGCAAGATGCACACGAAGAGATAGGACCACAGCGGGGCGGCATTTTTTGCGATATGGAATTCCGCAAACATAATTACGGCGCGCAAGCGGCCGTTCCCCAAGACTTCGACAAGCGATACTTCAAAACGCTTCTAATGGCACCATACTCCAAAAAACTTGATCACCATCTGTACGTGCATTTCAAATACCCTAGCAACGTTAAGCCCGAGTTTTCAAAGAAATTCCAGACGCTAACAGAGCGTTTTGAAGAGTTTTGCTCAACTCGAAGGACAAATAAGTGACGAACTATGCCATGCACGTGCGTACTGGAAATGGTTTGTTGACAAGCGGGTGTGACTCCCGCCTGGGTTGCCCTTAGCCTGAGGCCCGGTATCGAGTGTTGCAGCTTGGCTATACTTATTCGGCTGGCGGCGGGGAAGCGTGGAGTTGGCGTCCATTCGAATCGCTTCGATTTCCAGAGATGATCACGTCGACTAGGCGTTTTTTTTCCCAACGATTTCATGAAACGTCAATTTAGGATAAGGACAATGCTGATTGCCTTAACCATGGTCGCGGTCTGTATTCAATGCAATATGTATCGCCGTGTTGATAAGTCAAATGTATCGCAATATTCTGCCGGTGATCAATTGAGATTCGACAAAACGACGTATGGGTGGCCGATGGGAATCTTCGAACGCTCCCGCCGTAGTGCGGTGGAACTGGTCGGGGAAACCGAAACGGGACACAAGATTTACAATTGGGTTTACTATTCGAGAGAATTGCGACCAATTGCAATTTTCCAAAACTGTCTGCTCGCAATCATGACTGTATTGTTTGGCGGCTGGCTAATTAGCCTTTTGTTTAGCAAACTGAAGTCGAGTAGAAGTGACGAGGCTTGACTGCGGACTTCAGTCTATGTTAGCTCAACTGTGGAGGCGTCGTACTCCTGCAGGATCGGCCTAGCAGCAACCTAGCGTCTTCCCTAGGCCGCAAGCTTCCCACCCACATGTGGCCATACCTCGATCCAGCCATCGGCCGCTTTCCATAAGTTAGGCCAACACTGTGGACGTTGGCGCTGGCTGCCTACTTCGTCCTCTCCACCTCTTGGCTAGAAACTACTTCGGCTACGGCGTTGGCTCCTGCCAATTCGAATAGTTTTGCTACTTCGGATAGACTTAGGCGGATAGCGGTGGGGAAGCCGTTGTGGATGCTAATTCGTATTGATCCGCTTCCTGCAGCATCGGCCTAGCAGCAACCAATGTCTTTCATTTCCGCCAGTTTGACCAAAACCATGTGAACACGGGCGCTCTGGACTGCTAGATCGTGGAAATCTCTCGGCGTCTTCCAACTCAGGCCTTGAGCTTGTCTCTGAATCTCTGCTCAATGTCACACGTGGGAAAGGTTCCCACAAGAGACAACTAACCAGAGGGAATTAGAGATGAAGAGTACGAAAAGTGCAGCGGCACTGCAGCGTGAATTATGCAATTTGGAATTGATGAAGGCGGTCCAGCTAAAGAAGCGATACGAGCAGCTCTTCGGCGAGCCATGCCGTTCTTGTAACAAGACATACCTGGTGCGGCGGATCGCATGGCGACTGCAGGCCAATGCAGAAGGGGGACTTTCCGAACGAGCCAAGCGCCGAATCGAAGAACTGGCGGACGATGCCGAGATTCGTCTAACGCCGCCGAAGAATCTTAAAGCGAAGGTGTCCACAAGTGGGGCTAAGTCTCCGGACCTTACTACCGGACGGGACAAGCGACTGCCAGCGCCCGGCAACTGTATCCAACGAGTCTACAAAGAAAAAATCATCCAAGTCATCGTTCTAGCCGATGGCTTTGAATTCGATGGCAAGAAGTATAAGTCGCTATCAGCAATCGCCAAGAGTATTACCGGCTCCCATTTAAACGGATTCCACTTCTTCCAACTCGGAGATGCCAAATGATCAAGTCAACAAACAAGAATCCCACAACGCCTGGCAAGCCTGCAATCCGCTGCGCCATCTACACTCGCAAATCCTGTGAAGAGGGACTGGAGCTAGAATTCAATTCCCTCCACGCACAACGGGAATCAGCCGAGGCCTTCATCAAGAGCCAACAAAATGAAGGCTGGTTCTGCAATCCAGAACAATACGATGACGGCGGATTCTCAGGTGGTAGCCTAGATCGACCAGCGCTCAATCGATTGCTGGCCGACATCGAAGCTGGCAAAGTCGACTGCGTTGTGGTCTACAAAGTGGATCGACTAAGCCGGTCTTTGATGGACTTCTCCAGAATCATGGAGACATTCGATAAGTTCAACGCTTCATTCGTATCAGTGACGCAGCAGTTCAATACAACCCATTCCATGGGACGTCTCACGCTGAATATTCTACTGTCGTTCGCGCAGTTCGAACGCGAGATCATCGGAGAGCGCATCCGGGATAAGATCGCTGCACAACGACGGAAAGGAAAATGGGCTGGTGGTCATCCGGTACTTGGCTACGATGTGGATCGATCGACGCCAAATTCAAAGCTAGTAATCAACGCGAAAGAGGCGGTTCATGTTCGAGCGATATACGAACTGTATCTGACGCTCAAGTCGCTGACGCCGGTTTTAAAGGAAGTGGTGGGGCGTGGTTGGCTGAACAAATCGTGGATTACCAAGAGCGGAGTCAAGCGAGGTGGTTGTTCCTTTGATAAAGCGGCCCTGCATACGCTCCTCACCAATCCGATCTACGCCGGGAAAATCAAACACAAGGAGCTGGTATTCAATGGAGAACACGAAGCCATTGTGGACAGTACGACATTCTCCGCTGTCCAGAAGCTGCTCAAATCCCACAGTCGCGGCAAGGGGAATCACGTCAACAATAAATATGGCGCCCTGCTCAAAGGCTTGCTCTACTGCGGCGCATGCAACAAAGCCATGGTCCACACGATGTCGAGTCGCGGAAGTAAGCGGTACCGCTATTATACTTGCCTCAAAGCCGTCAAATGTGGCTGGGATACTTGTCCATCGAAGGCGCTCCCGGCTGCGGAATTGGAAGCCGCTGTCGTCGACCAGATTCGATGCATTTCCACAGACGATGGTCTAATGCAGGAAGTACTACGCCAATCGAGGAAGACGGTTGGCAACGGTCTCAAGGAACTGCAGCAACAGCAGAAGCAATACGAAAAGCAACTGGCTCGTGATCATGCCGAGATCAAGCGTATCGCAGCCATGGCGAAACCTAACGATCCAACGCTAGCTCGCCTTGCGGAATTGAATGAACGAATAGCGACATCGGAATTGGAACTACACCAGTTGCACATTCGCATAGGCCAGTTAGCTTCATCGGAACTAGCGGACGCAGAAATAAAAGCAGCCTTCGGTGATTTCGACACTCTGTGGAAATCCGTGTCGCAGCGGGAACAAGGCAAGCTAATGGAAGTGCTAGTTGAGAGGGTGGAGTACGATCCACACGATGTTGCCATTTCGGTATCTTTCCATCGATCAGGAATTAAGAAACTGGCCGCAGAGGCTACTGAGTTGTTCGCATGATCAAGGTAAAACGCAAAGTCGCATTCCAAGGCGAAGTACACAAGCGTCGCGATGCTGCCAGAGCTGCGAGGGTCAAGCTTGCTCAAACTGGTCGAGTTCCAAGGATCGCTAAGCTAGTGGCGCTGGCCAGTCGGATGCAATCGATGCTAGACTCGGGTGAAGTAGAAAGCTTCCAGCAGCTTGCAGAAATCGGCAGAATCAGTCAGCCGAGGATGACGCAAATCATGAGCTTGCTGAATTTAGCGCCGGATATTCAGGAGGAGCTGCTTTACTTGCCGGAAGTACTCCAGGGGAAAGCGACGATCCATGAGAGGTTACTGAGGCCAATGACTCGGGAGATGGACTGGCGGGTGCAGAGGAGGATGTGGGGAAGGATTAGGAAGACACTTGGAATGTCCTGAGACGTAGTTCAATGCTCCGGCTTGTCAAACCAGAGCGAGTTGGCGCAATTCGTCGGTTTGCCACACCACCTCAGTTGTGAGTCGGTTTTTTGCAGATTCGTAGCGAGATGCCGTTCATCTACGTCGGTCAATTCACTAGTCGAAAAGGTTCGAAGTGGTTAAGTCGCTTCGGCTGTCCAAGTTCCACTGTTCCCTGGGAACTCCCATTCCTCGCCATCAATCCATCGGCGCTCTGGACGAATTTCCCAATTCCCTACGATCCGATTCCGCCGTTCGTTTAGCTTTCCAGCGTAATACACAACGTACGACTTCTCTCCTGGAATAGCCCTGAATTCCCCCGAGAGGTCTCCCACCCAAAGTCTTGCGTACAATTTTGAGAATGAGATTTGCGAACCGGATAAACGTCCACGAATCGTCGCTGGTTCAGGTATCCCATGCCTGTAACGAGGCGTTCAGTTTAGAGGGCTTTTCATTGCTCTGTCAATTTGTCCAACCAAATTCAACCTGATGCTGTTGGTAGTCGACTCAGACTTTGGACGGAATTATTTGGATGGTGAGGCTTTGCACACCCCCGGGGCGTCGAAGCGTTTTTCTACGGCAATTAGGGATGATCCTTTGAATTGCAACCGGAACTTACAGAGTGCAGTCTGCTATTCGTTCGGAGGATGATCCGTCGAGATGTTCGTCGAGCGACTTCGATGCAAATACATCGATATCAACGGCGACACTATCAAACAGAGGATTGCAACTGGGGCACAATACACGGAGACAAATCCACGACCAATTGTGGTTGCTTCCCGGCTCCACGCAATCGAAATGCAGCCGCCGATGATTAAAAGGCCAATGCTCAAGGCACTTAGTAGGATTCTGGGGCGTGAGTGCATTTACGTCACACTAATGAGGGGACTGGTCTTTTTCCGACGCAGCGCCGGTAACCTATTCCAAGTGTACTCCATCTGGCTGGCTGAATGGGCAGATAACCCACTTGGAGGTGGATGTTTGGCTAGGAGCCGATTAAACACGCGGACGCTCCGGCGTGTCAAACCGGAGCGAGTTGGGGCCCGCATATACGGATGGTGAGGGGAGAGTGCCCGGCAACGGGCATCCTTACTCGATTTCTGTGGCTTGATCACCGCAGTCGCAGTCCGAAGCAGCAGTCGCCACCGAATAGGATCGACGATCCGTTGCCGCAGTGCATGAAGCGATGACGAAGAGCCGATTGCGATTCGATTGTATCAACAAATTCGCGGAGGGTGATGTCAGTCGCTCGAAACCGAATCTGTTGGTCAGCATTCTCTGATGTTGCGGCGACGTAAATGTATTGCGGCAACCACTGGGCGCTTTCAAAGTTGGTTTCTCGGTCCATTTCAGCGATAGCCAATTCCGTTTTAGGGAGAACCAACGGGCGCTCGAGTACGCGCTCCGTTGTCTTTACCGGCGCGAGCACTGCCGCGACGACGCCGGTCAAAGTCACAACAACATAGGTTGCAAACGTGAACGCTCCGCGACCACGTTTTGTTTCGCGTTTCGATGCGACGACGACCACGATGATCCATGGTATTGCCATCATGATGTGTCCCATCGGCAACACAACGATGGTGATGGCTAACGCGATCGCGATCAGTACGTGAAGCGGTGAAATGCTTGCCATTGGTTGCGAGCCTTCTTAGCCACAGAACACCCGGCATCACCCGGGGCGAGTAAAAAACAAATGCATCGACCAAACCCGGGCGACCGAGCACTCAGTGTGGATGCCATTGTTCGCCAGCATTATTGTCCTTTTGATTTTCGTACAAGATACGCAAGGACCATGTTATTTGCATTCCACCCGCCTTCAATCTTGCGTCCGCTTCTCATCCGAACGCATTCGAAAGATGGATTGTCATACTCTTCTTCTGTTAAGTCAACACTGGCAGGTTCAAAGTCAAAATCGATTTCGACGTACTTCTGTAAATTCGCGTAGGTTCCAATTCCAATATATTCTCGTTCACCCATGAACTCCGCGAGGTCGTCCCATTTGGTTGGCCATGTCCCCTCATTACGCTCCATGTAGTTGGTGAGCACTTCTGCAGCACCCATCGACTTATAGTGTTCGGTGGAGCGCTCAGTGACATAATTTGCAACTTGCAGGAGAGCGAGATATGCGACGAACGCAATCAACAATATTCCAGCAATGAGCGTCCAGGGACCGATCGCTTTCTTGGTCTGTAGGTAGAAATCTTCCGGTTGATTCATGCGATTACGAACGCCTCGGCATGGCGAACGAATAACAATCTATCCCAACTGGAGCGAAGCGGAACGGAGGGATAGATTGTGCGTTGGGCTAAGTCGCTTCGCCGTGTATGGTCTGTGCGGATTCTACGCGTTCCGCTTTTCCTGGCTACAGTCTATCAGACTTGCAACCGCCTCGGCACCCGGCGTGTCAAACCGGAGCGAGTTGGTGGCGGGGACTGACCCTCGAAATGGCACAAGTCGACAAGGACCTTGCTGCTATTCTGCTTTGTTGATTGCTGCCACTGCTGCCTCATACTCTTCATCGATTTTGTCGTACTCCGCCTTCTTCTCGCGAAGGTGCGCTCGCCACTCTGGTTCTGTCATAATGTGCTCGCCGCTCATTTCGCGAGGAAGATATTCCATCGACCAATACACCCACGATTCGCGCCACGTCAATTCGCGTCCATCTTCGTGCCAATACCTTGTTCCCGGCAACCCTTCCACACCGTTCGAATCAGGCCCAGCCTCGGCTCCATAGATTTCGATCTCAACGGCCTTTTTGCCATTTGCAAAGTATCGAGTCGTAGTTCCGTGGTGATACAAGCGACCATTCCAGCCACGTCGCACAGTCGTCTCGATATTACATGCCCCATTGTAGAAGGATTGCTTGACGATGAATGGTCGCTGCCACCAAGCCAGAATCGCGGAAAACGCAACCATTGACAACAGGGGCCCTTTCAAAGTGAATTGCCACCATCGTAGTTTCGCTTTGTCTCGCTCTGTAGTCATGAATGACAATTCAGCTGGGCAAACATCAATCTTGGGATCTTTCAGAGACAGAGCCGACGAACGACTAAAATCACGCGGTTGCGGCCAAGTGAGTCACCATTAGGAAACACGCGATCCGCAACTCGCGTGCATTTTTTGTTATGTCGCGTCTTCTTTCTCTAGCGGTGCCTTCACTGACTCCAACGTGGCCGGGTTGAGACCTCCCATCCTGGCTTTATGGGCGAGGCATTTTCGTCGATCTGTGTTACCACGCCGATTGACCTCGCCTCGTCGACAGATTGAATTGTTAGAGATTCTACCACATCGTCTGGTGTAACGACATAGAACTCCATTCCAAGTAGGATTCCATCTTTGATTCCTCCGCCCAAAACGACCTCCGTGTCCTTGAAGTACCATTCGCAGACACTGGGACGTTTGGTGACGTTTCCAATGCCGGTAATTACGGCAGTTATCGGCTTGTCGAGCAAATATCGCCTGAACTCGATGGGTATCTCAGGTTGCCCCTGTACAGCCTTCGTTTCGTCGCCATCACGAAGCAGGTATTGCCCATAAATGCGACGACGTGGTTCCTTCCCACTATTGATGTCGTTGCAAAAACCAACAATTTCGTCCGACGGAATAAGGTAGATACGATCTCCCCATGAGACCGGCAACAGTTCTTCAGCGATTCCTTGAAAACCTCCTCGAGTGTTGGGATAGGCAAACGTGAGTCTGAGGCGTTCTGCCTGTAGTTCGATGTTCCCGTAGTTTCGATCGTACAGGCCCAGGCATCCGTGCCATTCAAAAAGGTAACCATTGGTTGGCGCAATTATGAATGAGACGTTCTCTCCCCGTCCGTCCCCCTTGTAGTATGAGCCAGCCCACGCATGATTGGGTACTGCCGCTATCTCGGCGCTGATCAGCGACTGCAGTTCTTCAGCTCGTCTCTCTGAATTCTCAGACAACTTTTCATCAACCAAGGCGTTCTCCATTACGATTTCGTCAGAAGGAGAGATTCCATTGGAACTCTTCGGTTGACGGTCGGTACATGCCAGAAACATGGTCAAGTAAATGCAAGCAATTAAGAGCGTCGTGACACGCATATTTGAGTCCTTGCATCGGTTCTTGGCGACATAACTAGTAATTCTCTGGCGCGGCGCCGGTAAACACATTCTAAATGTACCCCTTCTGGCTTGTTGAGAGGGCAGGCGAGCTACTTGGGGATGAATGTTTGGCTGGGAGTCGAGTAAAGACCGACGCTCCGGCGTGTCAAACCGGTGCGAGTTGGGCGTTGGTGTCTTGCCCTGGCTAATCCGCCGCCATCCGAGAAGCCACAAAAGACCGGGGAAATGGTCAAGACGATTGCCAGTGGTGTCGGAATGACGAACGCCCGGTTGTGAACCCAAGGGGTCTTGAGGTTAAAGTTACTCAGAGAAGAGCTTGCCCAACTTCGTTGAACTGCCGTTAGCGGACCGCTTTGAACGGTGGTGTGGGAGGGTTCCCGGCAACGGGCATTCTTACCCAATTTATCCACCGTTTTAGTTCAGTGATTTGCGGAATATGACCTTGTCGACGCCAGAGTCGTAAAAGTCGCGAACTCGTGCTTCAGTTTCGAATCCATCACCAGCGTAGAATGTCCTCACGTAATCGAAATCATCGAGTCCTGCGGTTTCGACGAGTAGGATTCGTTCCCCCTTTAATCGCAACCAGTCTTGAACGTGTTTCAGAATGGTCTTGCCGCGTCCTTGACGTTGGTGATCAGGATGGACTGCAATAAAGAGCAGGTTCCAAGTTCCGTTTGTCATTTTCTCGGGAGCCAAGTAAGCGACGCCAACGGGCCCGTTTTCGTCCTCGTCAGTAAACCAAACATCATTTTCACTCGGTGCTCGAAGCATCCCAGCAAGCATCTCGGTTTGATCGGGTTCAAAGAGTCCAGACGCGGTTGCGATGTTGATCAAGGCGTCAAAATCGTTTTCCTGTGTTGGGCGAATCATTGGTGGTCCACGATTTGGGGGATGGTCGTTTGTCGAAGCAAGCCGGGCAGAGACACAGCCGCCAACTTAAGGTTCGCCGATTTCAGTTGGATAACAAGTAATTTTCTTGCGCGGCATCGGTAAACACCTTCTAAGTGTACCCCATCTGGCTAGTTAAATGGGCAGGCGAGCTGCTTGGGGGTAGATGTTTGACTGGTAGCCGAGCAAAACCGAAGCTCCGGCGTGTCAAACCGGTGCGAGTTGCGGTTAGGCGAAAAAATTTACTGCGTCACTGACCCAAGCTTGCTTCCCGAACGGAACCGACTAGTGAGGTCCCTCTGGCAAAATGGTGTGGCAGGGTGCCGGCGAAATCCGGCCCCTATGCCGATCATTGTTCGTGCAACTTTCGTTTTGGAATAAATTGGAATCACAGGTTACGACTCTCTTGTAGGCTACCCAGTTTCTTTTTGCTTGAATACATCAATGGAGCGAAAATAGGCGCCGAAGGTACCGCCACAAAGTATGAACCAGTTTGACGTTGATTGGCTGGGACCGTATGGAAATGGAGCTCCAAAAAGAGTCTCACAAATAATAAAACCGACAATTCCACCAAGTATCGCAAAAAGGATTGCGCCGTATGCTCCTGTGCGCAAGGCTGCCCCGATTCCAATACAAACGAGCGTCGAAATGAGAAAGACAAGGGTGTGAAGTGCGGGCGGTTCCAGGAATGCAAGGCACGCGAATGCCACGGTCGTCGTAAGTGTCATTAGGTCCCGAAGTCCAAATTGCGACGTACGTGGACTCGAAAGGTCTTTGGAGTTCATCTATAAGCCTTGCACGCACGAACTAGTAATTCCCCGGCCCGGCCGGTAAACACATTCGTAATGTACCCCACTGGCTGGTTCAATGGGTAAGCGAGTTACTTGGACGTGAATCATTGGCTGGGAGCCGAGTAAACACCGACGCACCGGCGTGTCAAACCGGGTGGATCGAGGAGCTTGATACGGGCTACTGATTCCATCGGTGTCGTATTGAATGGGGCGGTATTCTGGCGGCACCTTGTCTTCGTCGTGGTCGAAATCACCGCGATGAGATCTGAATCTCCAAATGGCCAGCGAAACTAGCCCGAGAGTAATGTAGTTAAATGCTACCCAGACTAGCGAAAATGGGAGTCCTGTAATCGGAGCCAATGCGCGTCCAGTGTCGTTTGTCAGACGTCCCATCGCTTTTTCCATTTCCGGAGTGACCTCCGCGCCGCTGAAAGCTCTGTCACCGTCGAGATCATGCTTATAGAGCTCGGCCTCTAAGTGCGAGTCAAGCAAATGGACCCCAAGTAGCAATACGGAATAGCAACCGACAATCGCTACGGGCCATAGGACTAGCCAGTGTAAACGATTGCGTAACACCAGTCTGTTCAGAAGCCACAGCGACGCAGGCAAACCCAAAAATACATAATAAGCGACTTGCCAGCTCATGGACTTTCTCGGAAGGATGAACGGCGGGCATCACCGAGCACGAGGAGTTGACTCAACGCGAGTCAAAGCGGACGACCGAGTGCGTCATGTGCATGCCATTGTTATTTGCGGCTTCGGTTTACGGTCGATCGGACTGCGGCACGTCTGTAGTAATTCGCAGCAATCCATCCGACATTTCGATTGAAATTAGCGATTCCCGCAAAAGTCTATTTAACAGGGTTTGCGTTTTGGCTTCTAGTCGCTTCCTCATTCCATTAGCACGTTCATTTGTTATTGCTGGCTTCAACGAGTTGTACTTGTGCTCGTGTGACTCCCTCGCAGTAGTTTCATCTGGATACCGAATTGCCTCTTGTGTCTCGCAGTGACGCATATTATCGAATCGTTCCTGATAGCCATCTAGGACGGCAAATGCGTGGGAGACCTCGCGCATCCAAAATCCCAAGTTCGGAATATGCGTAACAAGCTGAAACGTTGGCAGCGATACGAAGCTCGATAGTTGCTTCTCGATTAGCTCGACAATATCTTCAGTGTATGACTTCATTCCGACGCAAATAACGCTTGCCGTAACCGGGCACGCGCCAATACGGCTTCCATTGCAAAAACACTGGATCGCGTGCTCCGGTTCACGGCTTTGTTCTGCGGTCAGTATTCGAAACGCCAGATTCAAAGTTTGATTCGGAAAAGACATCTTTCACCGTCTCAGGTAAAATCACGAAAGGCGAAGCGTGTACGCACACCAAAACCCATCCGTTCCTGTCGCTTACAAATGCATGACTCATCCAATGATTGCCCGATTCGCTTGCGTAGAGAAATGATCCTCCCAAGCATGTAACTTTGATCTCGGAGTGCTTCATTTCGAAAACCGGGTGGAGAATATGAATTGCGGCGTAATCGTCTTTGAAGTCAAACAATCGACTCGGCACTCCGTTCGTTGTACTGTCACCGATTGAGTCGAAATAGTTTCCGATTGGGAGAGCAATATGAGAGCCGAATCGCTGGAAAGTCAAACGCTCAAGGCGATCTCCTACCTTACTAAAGACAAACACATCGGGATTTTTGGATTTCCTATCGAATGATTTTGAATACTCGAAAAGCCATTTCCCCGGGGGCAACGCAATTGTGCCAATGCTTTCAACGACGACTTGAGACTCATAGGTCTCGCCCACCGTTGCGGTAGCGGCAATTAGAACGCAAAGTGCGAAAAGCATATGAACCTCTTTAAGGCAGAACTAGTAATTCTCCGGCGCCGCGCCGGTAAACACATTCTCAATGTACCCGATCTGCCGAGTCGAATGGGAAGACGAGCTACTTGGAGGTGAATGTTTGGCTGGGAGTCGAGTAAAGACCGCCGCTCCGGAGTGTCAAACCGGTGCGAGTTGGTGGCTTTCATGTGTTCAAGGCGGGACGGAACGACTCAGCCAACCCGAGCAAGTGACTCTACACAAGTCAGTATACCTGATCGTGGGCTTGGTTGCAATCGTTTGATTCGCTCGTCTTAGTCACAGGCCTGTGGACATTCGAGTCTGTCGGCAAGCGACTAATCGTGGACGATGAGTTGACTGCCGAAGTCCACTCAAATAGCAGTCTCAATGGGTCATCGCGTACGTGATAATATTGATACCCAGAGGATAGGAGCATCGAATCGAGAACCTTTCAAAGAATTCCTTGTCCTCGCCCTCTCGTTCCCAGCCATCGCAAATATCGTTGTTGTGGCAAATCAACATCATCATTCGGCCCGACTTATCGAACAATCCAAAGAAATGCGGCGCGTGATCGTGCTCAGTCCCAGGAACAGGATGGTTGTTGTATCCTTGCTGCCAAAAGTGAATTGCCGTCACTTGCGGTAGTTCCTTGAAGTCATACACGATGTGGAATATTTCATGATCAAGTGAAAGCTCGCGGGGTTCGTATTCCGGAAAGACTCTTTTCAATTGGCGATAAAAAGAGTCCCACTGAATCGTTCCAAAGAACTCGTCGGCCATCATAAATCCACCGTTGCTCAAGTACTTCCGCAACGCTTGGACTTCGGGCGTCGTGAATTTGACTGAGCCAGGAGCGGATAGAAAAATGAAAGGATAGTTCTGTAAATTGGGGTCGGTCAATTCGATGACGACAGAATGTGGGTTCACGCGAAGCGTTGTCAATATCTCATGTTTGTTGAGGTCTTTTCTAGATGGATCTATCCGTTCCATCGCTGAAAAGAGTGAATTTAAGTTCTTCACCCCACCACACTGACCGCGGAACAAACTTGCCGCCCCAGCCTGATCGCGTAGTGGCGAAGTCTCGGCAAAAGCTGATTCGAAGTCCATCATGATTCCGCAACGAACTAATGATTCTCCGGCGCGGCGCCGGCAAACACATTCTAAATGTACCGCATCTGCCTGGTTGGATGGGCCGGCGAGTTGTTTGTAGGTCAAGTTTGGCTGGAAGCTGAGTCATCACCGACGCACCGGCGTGTCAAACCGGAGCGAGTTGGCGGCTAGGGGAACTCACCTAAGTTTGTTGGGTCCTTGAGCCAAGATTGCCGACTAGAGATGAACTAAGTACGGCCCCGCAGGCTAACCAGGTTTTGTGGCAGGGGCCGTCGAAATCCGGCACCTAAGCGGATTTTGTTCGCCGTATTCTACTCGACACTGAAGCGAAGTTCGACACTGTATGTCCGTGAAAGTTTTGAAGCATCGCTTCCAAAGACTTCGTTCTCGGCAGGACTGAACTTGGCGAGCGGGTTCTCTTCCGCTGAGGTAGAATAATCATTCCAGTAACCGTAGGTCAATTGCGACCAGTATCTCCACCTTCCATCTATTTCGGGAGTTATAGCTGCAAGCTTTCCCAAGGATCTGCCAGAGACTTCAGCAATGGATTCGGCATTCGCAAGAGCCTCACTATATGCCTTCTTTGTTGCATCCTTGATTTGGGATTCCGTCAGTTCGCCGACATATAGGAAAAAGAATTTACTCGATTCGAACACTGACTGTTTTTTCAGGCGTTTGCAAGCGTCATAGGAAAGTATCGAGAGTTCATCAGGGTCAAGTCCGGCAAGCGGAATATCGAAAGACAAATCGGCGACAGCCGAGTATTCATGTGAGTCCGTCGTCAGCACCAACGCGTTTGTACTTGAACTGTAGTTGATCAATATCTTGGGCTTCGCATCATACCATTGAAGTATTCTCGTTGATGTGGTTTTAATAGACTTCTCCGGAACGCCGATCGTTTTCAATGCATCAAACGCCGCTTTCTTCTTCGCACTAACGTTTGCAATCGCATTCCGAGGTTCGGCATCAACGGAGTCAAGCGTCACGAATCCTCGCAGAAAGTTGGCCGATACCGAAACAGTCTGTGAGCTACGAACTGTCAGGCCATTGCGATCACGCCCATCGGGGTTGACTGACATTTGTGCACTGCAGTAAGTGGCAATGAGCATGAACCAACAGCAAGTGGTCGCAATCGTTCTCATGGTTTTGGTCCTGTTCTAGATTTTCTGCAGCGACGAACTAGTAATTCTCCAGCACGACGCTGGTAAACCCATTCTCAATGTACTCCATCCGGCTGGTTGAATGGGCAGGCTCGCTACTTGGAGGTGAATGTTTGGCTAGGTTCCAAGCAAACGACGCACCGGCGTGTCAAACCGGAGCGAGTTGAGGATACGCGAACTCGCAATTTTTTTCAAAGTTTGTTGCTCCCAGGCGCTATCGGCTAGGCTCGGGATGAACAGAAACCGAATCAATCAATCGATACTGTCCTATTCGTCTCAGCCTACGTTGGCCAAATGCCGCACGCTCAACCTCCCCGCCAACGCCCGCGCCGCTCTCGACTCGCTGCCAGAAATCTCCCAAGCAACCGACCTCCGACGAGCTTCGCCATCCGAACTCCCCATGTCTCCGGCGTACAACCAAGCCTCACAAAAATATCCGCAACCTCAGTCGAAATAGCTGCCTTGCCGTTGCGTAACATCCGACCCGTAACATGTACTCAACCAACATCAAATACTGACCCAACGTAAATCCGCATCGCATCCCTTCGCGCAACACACTAAGTCAACGACGACCTTCAATCGGAACCAACCAGAGCTCATCCTCAAGTCCACCACTCACTCGCGTTGCCGCTTCACTTCCAAGCTCTGCTACCTGCAAATCCTTTCGTCCCCTTTTGTTGCTGCGCTTGGTCCAGAG
>JANMHA010000031.1:0-18665 GCA_031374925.1 Pirellula sp.
AGCAACCGAGTGCTCTACTCACTCAGCTTCGTTCTGAGGGAGTTGCGGCTGGGTTAGCGATAAACCCGTCGACAGACATGGGTCTTGTTTGGCCCTTTGTTAGCGAATGCGACTTGGTCTTAGTCATGAGTGTGGAAGCTGGTTTTGGCGGGCAAGCATTCAATCCGATCGCCTTGAGCCGCCTGTCTGAACTCAGGGCAACACACGGCGCCGATCTACTTTTGGAGGTAGACGGCGGCGTGAACGAAACAACTGTTGGCCAGTGTACGGCCCATGGAGCGGACCTACTTGTCGTGGGCTCTGCGATCTTTCGCCAAGCAGATTACTGCCAGGCGATGACTCGATTGCGGCGTGAAATGCAACCTTCAAGGTGACGTCAATTGCGTCATCGATTTGATTCCTCTTCGGACAATTTGTTTATGTGTAATGTAGTTGTCGTGCGTCCTGGATCGACCCTTTTCGACGAGCAAGAGCGAATCAAAGGTAGTCTCGATATGCCGCTCTCGGCATCTGGGGTGGAACAAGTTCATCGCATCGCGATAGAAATTGCCAAGCTTCCGATTTCGACCGTATACTGTGGTCCATGTGAATCGGCCCAAAGTACAGCTCGAGAAATAGCTGAGCAAACTCGTGCCAAGTGGAAGGTTTGTGATTGCTTTCGCAATTTAGACCACGGGTTATGGCAAGGAAAATTGATTGACGAGCTCAAAAGGCAGCAACCTCGACTCTTCAAACAACTTCAAGAAAACCCGCGTTCGTTTTGCCCGCCTGGGGGTGAGACAGTAGCAGAAGCCGAGGCTCGCGTAGAAAAGCTCATCGTCAAGCTTTGCAAGAAGCATGCCAACGAAACGATCGCTGTCGTTATTCCGGAACCCCTAGCAAGTTTGATTGCGGCCAAATTAAAGGAAACCGACCTTGGGGACCTTTGGAAATCGGAGTGTGATAACGGCTCGTGGGAAATGATCGATTCCCATACGCATGATACCATCGGTGCCCACTTGGTTCCTGCATGCCGAGCGGGGACTGCGGTAGATCCATTTGTTTCCCAATAAGAGACCAATACGAAAGCAGACCGAATGTCCACCGTAGAATTGCCTAACACGTCCGATGCGATACCGACAGCCGCCAAGCGAGGCGTGCCGGAAGGGCTGTGGATCAAATGCCCTGGCTGCGGCGATTCAATCTATCGCAAGGAAGTGGAACGCAACTTAAATGTCTGTCCGAAGTGCATGTACCACATGTATGTCTCCGCGCGAGAACGAATCGCACAATTGTTGGACGAGGGTACCTTCGATATTTGTGATGAACACATCCTGCCAACAGACCCATTGAACTTCTCGGACAAGAAGCGGTATGCGGAACGATTGGTGGCGGAGCAAATCCGAACAGGACTGACCGATGCCGCTATGTGTGGAACGGGCATGATCCGAGCGCGTCGCGTTGCGATCGCGGTGACCGATTCCGCCTTCATTATGGGGAGCATGGGCTCGGTGGTGGGCGAACGTCTAACCCGATTGATCGAGAGGGCCACTGTGTATTCTTTACCACTGATTATCGTAAGTGGCTCTGGCGGTGGTGCGCGCATGCACGAGGGAATCCTTTCCTTGATGCAGATGGCCAAAGTCTCTGCAGCGCTGGCTCGCTACCACGCGAACCAGGGACTCTTTGTGAGTGTTTTGACAAATCCCACTATGGGTGGCGTCGCTGCCAGCTTTGCAAGTCTTGGAGACC
Organism: Pirellula sp.; assembly: GCA_031374925.1. Taxonomy (GTDB): domain Bacteria; phylum Planctomycetota; class Planctomycetia; order Pirellulales; family Pirellulaceae; genus JBKCUI01. Next base: position 1,732 of record JANMHA010000031.1, read on the forward strand.
TCGTTTTTGCCGAACCCAAAGCGTTGATCGGATTTGCTGGGCCTCGAACAATTAAAGCAACGCTCAAGATTGAATTGCCTGAAGGATTTCAAACCAGCGAGTTTCTCCTTGCGCATGGCTATATCGATCGCATCGTAGACCGTTGGCGACTGAAAACAGAAATCGCAGCCGCCATCGATTATTGCGGCAAGCTATAATGCGTAGCGAATCCCCAATTACTCTCGAGTTAACACTTATTACTCACGAGTCAACACTTATGGTTTGCCTTTGCAATCTTTCCTTATACGCAAGCAAAGTTGCCTTGCTGTTGTTGGTCCCAACGTTGTTGTTCGAGGTCGATGCGATGGCCGATTGGCCCGGATTGCTTGGACCAACACGCAATGGTCACGCCGACGCTAGCAGTGCGCTCCCAAGCACTCTTGGAAGCACTCCGAAACAACTTTGGAAGGTTGATGCAGGACAGGGATACGCGGGTCCCGCTGTCGCAGGAAATGATTTTGTGCTCTTCGAACGTATTGGTGATAACGACCGAATTCGTCTTTTGAGTTTGGATACTGGCAAGGAAGTTTGGCGCCGGGACTTGAAAGCTGGGTACCGCGGCGGAATCGATTCCGACAAAGGCCCTCGCTCGGTTCCAACGATTTTGGAAAAGTCTATTTTGGTTTATTCCGCGGCGGGTGATTTGTCATTGCTAGGCCGCAAGGATGGGGCTGTTATCTGGACTCGCTCTTTAAGAAAAGAATATCAAGCGGAGGATGGTTACTTCGGAGCCGGCAGCACTCCACTGGTGGTTCGCGATCAAGCGATCGTCAACATCGGGAGCAAATCGGCGAGCGTTGTTTGCGTTTCCCTTGCTGATGGCAAGACTGTTTGGACTTCGTCTGAGGCTGAAGCAAGCTACGCTTCACCTATTCTACTTCTTGAATCGGTTCCCGAACCCGCCATAACACTTTCCATCGTTGTGGTCCCAGGGAAACAAAAGACGCTGGGCCTAGATTTGCAAACGGGAAAACCGCTTTGGGAGATTCCCTTTGGCCAGCGCGGTCCAACGGTCAACGCGGCCACGCCCGTTGTTACGGCAGAAAACAATCTTTTTCTCACATCGAGTTACGGCATAGGATCTTTGCTCGTCCGTCCCGGGCAATCTACCGCTCAAATTCTCCACCGAGGAACTGACATCAGCAGTCAGTATTCGACTCCTGTTATCGTCGCAGGCAAGATCTTCGGGTCGGATGGTCGCGAAGACGGAGGCGAAGGTGCTTACAAGTGTTTACAGGCTTCGGATGGTAAACTCCTCTGGGAACAAGCGAACATGCCAATTTGCCACACCATAGGGGTCGGTAACTCGCTGCTGATTCTTGGGATAGGAGGCGAGATCTGGTCCCTTGATAGCGCCGCAACCAAATTTCAGCCTGTATGGGCCGGGAGTCTTCCCAAAGGAAAATACCGAGCATTGCCTGCTTTTTCTGGAAATCGACTCTACACCCGCAGCTCGAATGGAGCTGGCGACTCTTGGTATTGTTTCCAAATTGGGGATGGACGCTAGACAACTCCTGGAATTCTTGGCATGATATGCCCCTCTAGTACCTGGGATTATTGTATTTAGACCGAATTCAGGAGTCGTGAAGTGCCAAATATTAAGAGTGCTAAAAAGCGCCATCGCCAGTCCCTCGAGCGCCGAGCACGCAATCGTTCCGCAAAATCGCAGCTCAAGACCGCTTTGAAGAAGCTCCGCGAATCCGTGGAAGCAAAGAACTTCGACGAAGCCAAGACACAGTACTCCGCATACTGCAAGATGCTCGATCAAACCGCGTCCAAGAAGATTATTCACGTAAACAAGGCTTCGCGAACGAAGAGCCGATTGAGCGCCATGATCAAGAAGGCTTCATTGGCAACTGCCTAGGCAAGGTTTGAAGTGTGGCACGGCGGTCCTAGGTTGTGATTTTATTATTGTCGCCTTTCGCTCCGCGAACGTGCGCCTCGTCAGCACGCTTTTGCGGAGCAAAAGGCGACAAACTTCTGCACCTTGAGAATAAACTCACAGCCTATTCCCGCCGTGATTAGGATTAGGGAGCATTGTAATGTTGAACGTTGCATCGCTCCTCTCAAGGTTTCGCTTAGCGAACCTGTCTCTTGGAAGCGTCACTTCTGTCGTGGGGAATTCCGAAAAAATTCGCTCGTGGAACTATGGCGAACTGGAACTCTCGGATGGTAAGTTGATAGGTATCTATCCAAGATGGTGGCCTCGTTATGGCTCTCAATGGGAAGCGTTCCAAGATAGCTACTTTCGAACCCTTCCGAGTGATTTCTGCCGTGCTTATTATGCATTTCCGAGGCGAGCACCTGGATTCATGAGCGTGCTTTATGCGCGGAGCGGCCCGAAAACGCAATACAAAACCTTATACCGCGCCGTCGTCGTTATGGACGAAATTGCAAGACTCAGAGAGGCTCAAGCCATTGTTTGTCAGACCATCAGTTTGCGAGCCAGTGAACGGCTGATGAATCGGTGGGGATATGTCCGTCACGCGCAATCCTTGGGCAGTAACCATTTCATCAAGCGACTTAAATGAACGCCATTGTCGCCTTTCGCTCCCGCAAAAGTGCGCTTGTTAACCTGCGAAAAACGACGCAAAGTTGTTTCAGTTCAAGGACTCATGGCGCCATTGATGGCTGTTCCAGATGAGTCGAAATTGTTCTTAGTCGCAGTCGCAAGCTGTCCTACCGACGCCATCACAGCGCCTACGATGAGGGCCAGCATGACGGCATACTCTACGGCCGTCGGACCTTCGTCCTCAGCCAAGAACCTGCGAATAGCTTTTCCTAATTTTTCGTACATATTGGTCTATCGGAAAAATGGCCTTCTGAACCAGCATGACGCCAACCCTAATCAGAACCTACTTTGATTTCGGCACAAAAGACGGCTCGAAGTATGGATTCGGTGCGTCCAAATCGGATTTCGACTAACCAATTCGCAATAGATCCCTACAACTGCTACAAGTGGACTCTTGCGCCCTCGAAGTGAATACGAGGTGATTGGTGGAGTAATACAATCAACAGACTGCCAATTGGGAGTTCAGATATCTTCACCCCATCTCCGGGCCTGCCGTTCAAAATCATTGTCCAGGTACAACCCTTCTCCACGCGACCAATGCCACAAGCTGTTTAGGAGATAAGCGGGGATAAAGAAGGGCCCCCACCAAACGTACTGTCTGACGTGTATCCATTCGTGCTCGAACGAATTCTCGAAACTTGACTTGTCTGCAGCAAGGATGATATGTCCCAGCGTTATCGCAATCGCGCCGCCAGGGATCGGAGCAAGGGCCAACAACCGCTTCATGGCGGGCCCATATATGGCTAAGGTTCCCCTCCGTACCGTGATGGATCTCTCACCCAAAAACGGTAACAGACCAATGACGAGTCCAAGTAGCGTATTCGGGAATGGCCAAAGGTAGGATAGACTTCGCCAAAGCAATTGCCTGATACGACCAGACGCTGTGATTTTGATATTGTGGACGAGCGAGGCCCTTCGCATGTTGAGTCCTACCATACATGAGCGAGGCCTGCGCTCAGACACCAAAACCAATCTTGACGCAAGCTCAGTTCAATAAAGGCTGAGCCAACAATCTGTGAACGCCTGCGGCGGCCTCGATAATGCTGTTTCCAACGGCCTGAATTCCTCGAGCCCACATTGCGTATTCGTCAGCAAACACCAATTCGGGCACGGCAGGGAGGATATGCCAATCGCCATTGACAATTTCTGTCTCAAGTTGCGAAACTTGCCAAACCGCGTGGCCGATAAAAAGGCGACAGTGTTCCGGGGTCGTCTGAACAAGTTTCTTGAGCGTTTCCGATTGAGCTGATAGATAGACCCCTTGACTATTGCCACCTTCCGCCAAAAGCTGATTGTCGTGTATGGCCAATACCGGTCCATTTTGAGGACCGCCGAAGTTGACATGCGAATCAATTTTCGAAGGTTTTGCTTCACCTTCTAAAAGTTGATCCCATAGCGAGTTCGTGTCCATCGCTAAGCGGCGGTTAAGCATAATGCCTATCGTTTGAGTTTCAGAATGCTCAACAACAATGCAAACGGAACGCGAGAAAACAGAATCCTGCAACCCTGGCGCGGCGACCAACAAGTAGCCTGCCAAAGATATTCGAGGACTTTCGTCCTGGGTGCCGGATGATTCTGGTATGCGATTCACGGATTCCACGCCCATATCAAAAATGGAGGAAACAACCCTAATCTATCGCCTGTTATTACACCAAGTGATAGGATTGTCACAATAACAATCTGGATCTAAACTCTAAGCAAAAACGGTGCCGAAACGGAGAATTGCATTTGAGCATTCAAGATTTGAGGAGAAACTACATTTACGGAGGCTTGATCAGGAGCGAGCTGCCCATGGAACCGATGCTGCTTTTCCAGCAATGGTTCGCGCTTCTCCAATCGAGCAAGCTTCCAGAGTGGTTTGAAGTCAATGCGATGACACTTTCGACAGTCAATCCTGCCGGTGGATCTTGCAGCCGAATCGTCTTGCTAAAGGGGATAGACGACGATGGATTCCTTTTCTTTACGAACTACGATTCTGCCAAGGGGCAGCAAATTGCGTTTGATTCCAAAGTTGCCATCCACTTTTTTTGGCCAATGTTCGATCGGCAGATCAGAATCGAAGGCCATGCGGAAAAAACCTCGGCGGCTGTCTCAGACCAGTACTTTGCGTCTCGCCCTCGATCCAGCCAATTGGGCGCGTCGGCGTCACCTCAATCGCAAATTCTGCTGGATGACATGCAGCTAGAGATTCAAATCCAAGAGTTGGATAACAAGTACGCGGATCGGCCTATACCACGCCCCGAGAATTGGGGCGGCTATAAAGTCGTCCCGCAATTGATGGAGTTTTGGCAAGGCAAGCCTTCTCGACTGCACGATCGATTCCGCTACGAACGCAACAACGGAACGAGTGATTGGACGTTGCATCGTCTTGCCCCATGACTCGAACTGTTGACACTTTGGTCTATTTGGTGCGCCATCCTGCGGTTGAAATAATTTCGAAGGGCATCTGCTATGGTGACAGCGATGTTAGACTAAGTGATGGCTGGGAAGCGACGCTCGAACCGCTGGCGGTCGCACTCGGCCAATTGCCGGTCGACCAACGAGCGAAGCAAATTTGGCACAGCGACTTGGTACGCTGTTTGGCGCCGGCACTGTGGTTGGGCAATCGATTAGGTGTCGATACGTTGCCCGATAGACGTTTAAGGGAGCGCTTTTTCGGCACTTGGCAATCGGTGGCTTGGTCCGAAATACCTTTAAGCGAGGTTGAGCGGGCACACGACATGCTGGAACATCCGTCGACCTTTCGACCTGGGGGTGGTGAGACGACGAACGAAGTATCGAATCGAGCCATGAGTTGGTGGAATGAGGTGATCGCGGTTTCGGGAGCCGCTCGCAAAACGATTGTGGCAATCGCGCATAGCGGATCGATAACATCACTCTGCGGAACGCTTCTGAAACTGGCGCCACCGGAGTGGACGCCGTACTATCTGAAGCCTTCGCAACATTTAGTGATTCGAAGGAATGGCGATCAAATCGAAGTAGATATTTAGGCTTTCGAGTTGCGATGGATCACGCCAGTGGACGGCTTCCATCTGGCCTTGAGTCCGTCTGTCCAGCAGATGGAACAGGGAGCGTCAAACATCGGAAAGAACACTGGTATTGTCCGCAAAGGATTCGGTCTCCACACCAAGTCGTTGTAGCATGGCAACAAAGAGGTTGGACAATGGAATGTCCTCGCGAGTGGCTTTTAGTTGCCAAGGTTCACTGCCGCCCGTCCACGCGCCCCCAGTTTGCTTTTCTCCCGCATAGTTGAGGTACTGCCCGTGTTTGAACCCCATGTTCTTTCCGCCGGTCAGAATCAACGGATAGTTGCGAGATAGATGAAAGGCACTTGATGCGGAACCAAAAAGAAGGAGTGTGTTATCCAGCATATTACCGTTACCGCCAACTTCGGGGGTCCCTTTGAGCCTGGCAGCGAATCGTCCGAATTCTTCGCTTATGAATCGACAGAAGATTCCAAAATTCCTCCAGCCTCCCGTTTCTTTTGTCTCGTGCGAGAGTTGATGCGTCAATTGGAACCCTACAGCCCTCGCCAGATAATCGCTGATGCCGATCGCGTTTTCTCTTTTGAGCTGATACGTTGCGACGCGAGTAGAATCGGTCCTAAACGCGAGGTAGATCATCTCGAACATCGTCTGAAGGTATGTGCGAGGGTCTTCGGGAGTAATATCGAGTTTCAAGTGATCGACATCCATTGTCGGAAAAGGGATATTGAACCACCGCTTTGCTTTTTCAATTTTGATCTCGGTTTCGCGAACCGATTGGAGATATTCGTCCAGCGATTTTTGATCGTTGGTTGACAGTTCATTTCGCAATGAACGCGCATCGGACATTAGGTCATCCAGCGCGCTTTGGCTGAGTGCAAGTCGTCGCGCCGCATCCTTATTGCTTTTTACAAACAACATGTCGAAAATGCGCTTGGGCCTGTGCTCCGCCGGGATTGCGCGACCATTCCGATTGAACGAGAGAGTGTGTGTTCCACGCGGAGTTCCGGTACCTCCATCGGTGGACATGACAAGCGAGGAAAAACGAGTCTTATCTCCAACATGCGCTGCAAACTCCTGATCGAGCGAGATCGAATTGTTGTAGTCGCCCGAAGGTCCGGTAGGTGCACCCGTGAGGAATTGATCCGCGTTGGAATGGCCGTGAATGCTGCGAGCCGATGGGTGCGACAACCCAGACAAGATCGTCAAATCGTTGCGTAGTGGCTCCAGAGGCTCAAGGCATTTTGTCAACGTGAAATCCTTGCCATTGCCATGAGGAAACCAAGCCCAATCTTGATGAGCTGGATCATCAACAAGTGGCATCGGTACGCCGTCAGACATATAGAAACAAGCGAATCGTTTCGGTAGAGGAGACTCCTCAGCGGCACCCGAGTATCGTCTAAAAGACTCCAACATCGGCAGCGCCAAAGCGATTTTGGAACCGCGCAGAAATTTTCGTCGGTCGAGCAGTTCGAGATTCATTTTCATATTAGTCCATCTTTGGCAATAGAACTCATTTTGACATCTTCTAGATGGAAGGTGGGTTACTTCAGCTGAAACAAATCGCTGTTCACGATCAACATCACCATTGTAGCAAGCCCATCCCCCTGCATTCGAAGGTCGGCGGTGATTTGGTCGACGCTCGCACGATCGCCAAACGTCAAAGGACGCCCAATCGCAAAGGTAATCATTTTGTGAACCATGGCGGGGGCATTGGTCCTGTCGATTTTCCAATAGAAACCGTTTCAGTGCGTCGATGCCATCGAGCTTCTGCCGGTTGAAAAGGAGACTAGATGCGTCGACGGGTTGCCCTTGGATTTGTGTACGCCAGCTTCCCACGGCATCAAAGTTTTCGAAAGCAATTCCCCATGGATCAATCTTGGCATGGCAAGATAAACATGCCGCGTGATTTCGGTGATTCTCGATACGCTGCTTGATCGTCAGCTTTGCAATCTCGGGGTCGGCAAGATCGATCGTTGGAACGGCGGGTGGGGGAGGAGGAGGCGGGTCGTTCAATAGGCTCTTTAACATCCAGATGCCGCGCTTGAGTGGATGCGAATCTTTGCCATCCGAATTCATAGCCAACAGTCCTGCTTGCGTTAACAACCCACCACGCTTGGATTTTGGATCGATGGCTACGCGACGAAAATGGTTGCCATAGACTTCGTCAATTCCGTAGTGTTGGGCGAGCCGCTCATTGGCCATCGTGTAGTCCGCGTGGAGGAAATCCAACAGACTGTGATTTCGCTTCAGCACTTCTTGAAAGAAAGCTACCGGTTCCTCCTGCATGGCCTCTTTCAACGATTGGTCAAATCGAGGATAGATGGTTTCATCTACCTTGAGAAAGTCTAGCAACTGCATTCCCAACCATTGACGGACGAACTGCTCAGAGAATCGACGGGAACGGCTATCGGTTAGCATACGCTGAACCTGGCCCGTCAAGACGTTATCTACACGGAGTTCTCCCGTGGTGGCTAGGTCGATAAGTTCTTCGTCGGGAGCACTGCACCATAGAAACATCGAAAGTCGCGTGGCAAGCTCCTCCGGGCTCAGTCTTCCTGTTGGTGATCGCTCGGTGTCCCCTTGTACCAGCGAATCGCTTTGAACGATGTACAGGAATTTCGGGGAAGAAAGAACAGTAGCAAGAACCTCCGTCACGGCTTGCTCGAAATCATCGCACTCGGGGCGGATTTTCGCGAACAAAGCCAACTTTTGGATGACCTCCTCGTTAGTCGGCTTCCTTCTCCAGGCACGTAACATGAATTTCTCCAACACTTCCCTGGCGTAGGTCGGTTCGAGTGCTTTGTTGGCGCTTTCGACAAATACGCGAGTGTGTGAGGGAGGGGGCCATTGGTCGTAAACCGGTGCTGTAATGTCTACGAAATCAATCTGAATGTCACTCTGCGAGACCGAACTGTTCACAAGCTGCATATACTCAGACGGACTTGGTAGATCGCCCATTTTCCATGCCTTTCGCATGGAATTACGCGGATGAACTTCACTCAACGGAACATCCCAATGATAGAATTGCGGTTGCCCTGGAGGGGCATCTACTACGATGTCATGAGCACTTATTCGAACTGTGGCTTGTGAATCGTTGCTTGCTTGCCAACCGAATTCGAGTTGCATACTAGGTATGCGATGACTATCGGTGGAGATTCGAGATGCTCGAACGCGAACACGAAGTGTTCCTAAGTCTGGAACAGTATCGCCAAGTTCAATGATCAGCTTTTGTTTGGGCGGTATGATCGCAACGTGGTCAAATTCTAGCGGTACGTTTGGCGGTGTATGAGTTGGTTGCCTTGCGTACTTTGCTTCTCCGTAATGCCATGATGCTTTCACCGACTGTCCGGTGCTCAGGTACTTGTAGTGTGTACCGTTCGGCCGATCGAACGACGCCGAAGTTCTTCGTTCGAGTTCGCGTTTCAATTTGTCAGGATCGTCCTTGTATTTCTGCCTGACCTTTTCCAATTCAGAGTTTTGCAACGCCCAAGCTTCGAACGAAGCAGTCTTCATGGATACGCCCCAGTAGATCATCGAAGGTCGTTCCCCGCTTACCGTCGCTTTCTGCATCGCAGAAAGGCCCAACTCACGATATGTAGCGAATTGGATGGCTGACATGTGCAGCATTTCGGAGCTGTTCTGAAAACCATCCTCTGAAGTAGAATCCGGGGGCAAGTCTTTTGCAAAGTCATACGGCAGGCCGAATAGATCCTGAAGCGTGTAGTTGTACTCGTATCGAGTCATTCGCCGAAAGGAGGAATGCAGTTTCTCCGAGCGGCGTACGGCAGAGGCTGTTTGAATCTCTAGAGCAAGCCATTCAATGATATCGCTTCGATCCTCATCGGCTAGCTTGGAAGCATCTTCGGGAGGCATTTCACCATTGCTCACCACAGCGAAGACTTCCAGCCACCTTTCCACATCGCTTCCATGCAAAAGGTCGGGATCGAGCGTATCGATCCGAATATTTCCATCTTGAGTCTCGAGTCCATGACATGGAAAACACGCCTGAACCATAATTGGTTTTATGCCTTCTCGAAATGAAGCGAGTGCAGGCTTGGGTGATTCCGTTTCAACGGGACGCAGATTTCGTTTCTTATAGCTCGATCGGCTTGCTCCCGCTGCTTTCAGTTTTTCGAACGCCGCTTGATTTGCGTCAATGGCGACTCCCTGTGCGGTCTTAGGTTCGGCGGTTGGTACCAATTCGCGAAGTCCATTGACTTGCCCCATCGCGAATCCGCTCAGGACGCACAACAAGGCGGTGAACCAGAATGCGCATCCGCATTTGTTCTGCTGGATCATTCAACCTGTGCTTTCTCTTCTAGCGAACGAATTTCAATGGACCAGTTGTTGCCCTTCGAGCTAGAATCACTGCCGGAAAATCCGGCCCATTTGCACATCCAATCATCGTGATCGAGAAGTCGAGGGATGGCAATCATTCTAGTGGGAATCGCAATAGTTCGCCTGATTGTCGTTTGAAATCTAGCGATTTACACTCCAGCTGGTTACACTCCAGCTGTCGGGACCGCGGTCCCATTTTTCTTAAGTAATTCAATTGAAACCCTAGCCAACCACAGCCAACGACCAGAAACCTTCAAAAACATCGAAAATTCAACGCGAGGGACCATGAATGGACGAGCCGAAGGGATCGGTTTGGGTTCAAAACATGAGAACTACCCATCTGAGCGGTGCGTAGGTCTGTCGATCGCTATGTCCGATACCGCTACGACAAGACAAGTTACCTACCTCGGATGAACAGTCGCCCGCGATAGTGGTGTACGCCTACAGGATCGGCTAGACTGACGCTTACTAGCTGTTGGGAAGCGTATTGGCTTGGTGTTTTGGTACTTTCGTTCCGCTTCGATGCTAATAGGATGGGTTGCTAAGCGTGATTTGTTTTTTCGTTCGTTTGAAGTACTACGTTGGATCCCGGACCGAAAACTCGGGATACAACGAAGACCGAGTGCGAGATTTTAGGGAAGTTAAAAACGGCTGCAGTGACGTAAATTGTCGTATTCCACTCTTGCAATTCTGCGTTTTGCTGGCTAGCGCATGGATTTGCGTTCAATGCGGTTGCGGTTCAAAGTCCGAACGAATGGAAAAACCTTCCAGCCCGTCGATTCATGAGCAAGTATTGGCTATTCAGCAAACGGGCTCACGCGAAATTCGATCGTATGAACTTATAGATGACGCGGCATTCGAACAGCTTCGTGGATTATCGGGACTCGAAGTACTTACCCTAACGCAAGCGGGCGTATCCGACAAAATCGCGGATGTATTGTCAAGCTTTCAAGGCCTTCGACAGATTCGACTTGAGAAAGCGCATCTCGGAGATCAGTCGGCGAGAGCCATCGGCAATCTTCACAACTTATCGTCGATTAATTTGCCAAACTGCCTCGTCTCCGACGAAGGAATAAAGGATTGGCCATCATTGAATGAACTGGTCCTGTTGCGCATTGGGAGCCCGAATCTAAGCGACTCCGCCCTTAAAACGGTTGCGAAAATGAAGTCGCTTAGGTTTTTACATCTTATCGATGTTCCAATTACAGACGTAGGACTTAAGCATCTGTATCGTATGGAACACTTGGAATCCTTTTATCTAGACGGCGGACAAGTCACGGAAGCAGGTTTGATGGCTCTGCTTGAGGCAATGCCAAAACTACATTTTCATCGAGATCAACAGCATCTGCCAGACGATCCACGTGCAGACGATCACGGGAAACTTTAGTCCCCTTTTTCCCACGGCTTATGTTCTTGTTATACTGTGCTGCAGCGAAAGTGTACGGCGGGACAAACGAGCAATTCGATTGGCCAATCGCAAAAGCAGTCTAGAGCGCCACCTACCCCCCCTAAATCCTACCGAGATTCCTCCCACATATGAGCTTGAACATGACAGTAAAACGATTTGTATTCGCGTTTGCGTGCGCAGTTGCTTTGTGCGTATATCAATTTGGTCATAGTTTTTACAAAGTCGGTGGAGTAAGCGAAAAGGCTGCAACTGCCGCCGCTGCATTGCTTGCATCGTTGAGTGATTCGCAAAGAAGCAAAGCGATCATGCCCGTCGAGAGCCCGGAGCGCCAAGATTGGCAAATAATCCCCAAGGACAAACGTAAAGGTCTGCAGCTTAATGAGATGAACGATAGCCAGCGTCAAGCGGCAACGGCCTTGCTTCGAAGCGTCTTGAGCGATATTGGCTATCGTAAATCGACTCAAATCATGAATATGGAGAATCTTTTGAAGGAACTTGAAGCGGGCAAGATCAACAGTCCCTTGCGAGATCCGACGAGATATTACTTTACCGTTTTCGGAACTCCCCAAGCCGGCAAAAAGTGGGGGCTGAGCATCGAGGGGCATCATCTATCACTAAACTTCTTGATGGATGGAGATCGTGTTGTTTCTTCGACACCGCAAGCCTTTGCGGCGAATCCAGCCATTGTGCGGACAGAAACCAAATCCGGAATCGCGGTTGGCACTCGTATGTTGCGACTTGAGGAGACGTTAGCGTTTGAGCTGGTTCAGTCGTTATCGGAACAACAACAAAGCGTCGCTGTTATTGCGGATAAAGCGCCTCGAGAAAATAGAACGTTAGGAGTCCAACAGCCACCCAAAGAGTCTCCAGTCGGGATTCCTTTTTCGAAACTTTCGCCTCCACAGCAGGCGCTATTAAAGGACCTCGTCAACGAATACATCAATGCAGTACCGGTCGAAGTTGCTGAAGATCGACGTCAAGCTATTGAAAGTACGGGCGGTTGGGACGCGGTGCATTTCTCGTGGGAAGGTGCGTTGCAGGCGGGAGTTGGTCATGCCTATCGAGTCCAAGGTCCATCCTTCTTGATCGAGTTCGTCAATACGCAGCCTGACGTCGCGGGCAATATTGCAAATCATATTCATAGCATATGGCGCGATAGTCGCGGCGATTTTGGAGTGAAGCTATAAACCGCAGAAGCTATAAACCGCAGAATATTTTCACTTGTCGGGAGTGTTCCACAATACAGCTCGAGATTTGGGAATCAACAATAATATGTGCGACGCTAGCCCGAGCGTGATGAATATCCCAGCGATGATGCCAGCCCCGAGTCCAGGCCAGAACGATCCACCAACTACTGCGATCATGATCAGACCCGGGTAAATCCTTCCTCCCCAGTACTTTAGTTCTTTCGGGTCGCGGATCGGCAAAAACCAGAGTGATGCTAAGAAAACCAAATAAACACCGTTGCAACTACCCCAGGGGCCAATGTGCCACGGTGGGTAAAAACCGATGATGCCTGTTACCAGGATGAGTAAGGAAAGGAGCGTCAAAAACGAATGTATCCAGCTCCATTCCAGTTCAAGCGGCCAAGGACCAGCGTTCCAAAGAATGATCAGGCTCCAGAGGTACAGCAACAGTCCGCCACAAAGTAGTCCAGTGCCATGTAGAACGGCATCCTGCTCTTGGAGATGTTCGTGGCTCGTCGGAGCCGACGGATCACGAAAGTTAGTCGATGCGGATCCGTCAGATACCGTCCAATCGAAATCAAAAACTCGCTTCGAGATTGCTTGCCATCCCGTCACGGTGAGCAAGGTTCCAACCGCAATCATGGCAGCTACATAAAGCAGCCGCACCAGTAATGAGTCGCTCTTGTGCTTTTTCACAGGTTTGGTGGGTGCGTCACTGGACATGACAAATCTTGTTTACCGTAATGCGGCCAAGTCGGACAGAAGAGCGATGAACGGTTCGGACAATATCTTAGGAGCAAAAGAAAAACTGTAGCGATAGAGACGGGTTTGCACCAGTCGCCTGCGAATCAGTCCGATTACCAACGATCCCCTGATCCTACATCTGCAGTTTTGGCCAACTGAATGTGGAAGTGGCGTAAGGCTGCAGGATCGGCTAGACTGCAGCGTGTTGGCTTGGATTCTTTGTGCCTTCGTATTCGCAAATCATCGTTAGAAAACTAAGAACAAAATGAATCAACCTCCAACATTTGCTCATGCGTACATTTCGGTCGTGATTTGTCTGTCGATGGAAGTTTGCCACGTGCAGGCACAAACCTCTGTCGATTCAATGTGGCAAAAAGAAACAGAGAATCGACTGAAATCGATCTACGATCGGGGAGAGTTTCGTCCTCAGAAGTTTGAGGCGGAATGGCTTCCCGATAGTTCTGGATATACGGTCCAGGAACGTGATCCAAAAACGGACAAGATGGTCAGGACCACTTATGGTGTTCGCACGGGTGAACGCACCGAAACAGGCTCTGACGAGGAAAAGCAATCGCAGCGTAGGTCGCTTCTTTCGCCGGATAGAAAGAGTGTTCTGGAGTTTCAAGATAAAAACCTCTTCGTGAGAGATTTGGTCAGTGGGCAACGAATTCAGTTGACGAAGCATTCTGCAGAACAAGACCTCTCGTATCGGAATCCGGTTTGGAGTCCCGATGGGAGTCGAATTGCTTTTATTGAGTCCGATGCAACCCACGTGCGACAGCGACCGGTCCTGGTTCCCGACGATCCTTCGTATCCAGGGGTTCAAAATCACAGGTTTGCGAGAGTCGGCGAAACGATCGAAAAGCTTCGCGTTGGTGTTGTGGATTCCGGTGGACAGAACATTCAATGGTTGCGTATCGAACCGTCAGAAGAAGGTTTCTATCTGGGGCAGGTTGCTTGGGCCGGGAACTCCGAGGAAGTGCTAATTGAAAAGCTCAGTCGTTTCCGCGACAAGCGCGCGTTTTTGCTCGCGAAAACCAATGGCGACGCGAAGCAGATCTTTCACGAATCGAACGATGCCTGGGCTGAGTCGAGTCAAGGGAAGAATTCCGGTCTGACGTGGATTCGGGACGGCAAAGCGTTCGTCGTGGTCAGCGAGAAAGATGGCTGGCGGCATGCGTTCCTTTGGTCACGCGAAGGCAAGGAACTTTCGTTACTGACCCCAGGCGAGTACGACATCATTGATCGCGCGGTAATTGATGAGATCGGAGGCTGGTATTATTTCTATGCTTCTCCTGACAATGGAACTCAGAAACATCTCTTCCGTGTGCCGCTTGACGGCGCTGGTAAGTTAGAGCGAATCACTCCGGAGGACCAGCCCGGCACGCACGGATATGATTTCTCGCCCGATGCGAAGTGGGCCTTTCATACGTTTTCCACGCTGGATTCTCCTCCTCGCGTTGAGATTGTCGAGCTGCCAGGCCACCGAGTTGTGCGAGTGCTAGAAGACAACAGCAAACTCCGCGACAAGATGAAGAAAGTCGTAACGCACCCGACGGAGTTCCTGCAGCTCGACATTGGTAACGGCGTTATCATGGACGCATGGATGATAAAACCGAAGGATTTTGATGAGTCGAAGAAATACCCGGTCTTCATTTATGTTTACGGCGAGCCTCACGCACAGACTGTATTGAATGAGTGGGGAGCAGCCCAGATTGACTTTCATCGTGTCGTCGCGGATCTGGGATATCTGGTGGTGTCAATCGACAACCGTGGCACGCCCGCGCCGAAGGGGGCTGCGTGGCGTCGTTCGATCTTCGGCAGTCTGGGACCCCTTTCCACCGAGGAGCAAGCGGCGGGGCTCAAGGAGTTGGGAAGGACGCGTCCGTACGTGGATCTATCTCGTGTTGGAATCTGGGGATGGAGTGGCGGCGGGTCGAATACGCTGAACGCCATGTTTCGCAAGCCTAACTCGTACCATGTCGGCATTGCTGTTGTGCCAAAACCGCAACCGCATCTGTACAACGCGTGGTTCCAAGAAATCTTCATGCGAACGCGCGAAGTGAATCCCGATGGATATGAACGAGCGGCCGCGATCAACTATGCGGATGGCCTTAAAGGAAAGCTGCTGATAATGACCGGGTCGGGCGAATCCAATACTCACATTCAGATAATCGAAGGGCTGGTTGATCGTCTGATCGAACTCGGTAAGCCGTTTGATTACATGGTTTATCCGAATCGAGACCACGGTCTACGCGAAGGAAATGGGACAACGGTTCACGTTAGAATGCGGATCATCAGATATCTTCTCGAACATCTTCCACCTGGAGCGCGTTAGCCAGCCGACAGGGCGAACCGCCCAACGAGCGCCTTGCTTCGCTCGTCGGGTCATTCTCGCCGCTACGCCGTCAGGCTACGGCATCTACGTTTGTCGCTCCACTCCTCCACTCCGTGCCTACGCCCAATGGCTGCGCTACTTCTTGTCGATATTCGCCTCCGGCGACTTGACAGACGGACTCAGAGCCACGCGGAAGCCGACGCCGTTGCTGCGATCCGACGGAGAGTTCCTACTCCGATAAGCCGACAGGCAGCTGCCAGCATCGTTGATCCAACAGCCGCCCCGGAGCACCCGAGACGAGCCCTCATTAGGCCCCGAAGGATCGGTTGCCGCGCCTGACGGGTAAACACCATACCAATCCTGGCACCACTCCCAAACATTCCCATGCATGTCGAACAAGCCCCATCGGTTTGCCTTCTTCTCGCCCACTGGATGCGGTTTGCTTCCAAGATGTTCACCACACCAAACATATTCGCTAAGTTCATCCGCTGCGTCACCAAATGAATACGCAGCACTGCTAGTAGCGCGGCAAGCGTATTCCCATTCCGCTTCCGTCGGTAATCGATACTCCCGTCCCGTCGCTCTCTCCTCTGGCATTTCGGATAGCTTCTTACAAAAAGAAGCCGCGTCGTACCAACTAACCATTTCTACGGGGTTCTTGGCTCCCTTGAATGCGCTCGGGTTGTTTCCCATCACTCTTTCATACTGATCCTGGGTCACCTCGCATGCACCAAGATAATAGGACTTGCTTATCGTTACTTCGTGAGGTGTCTCTTCGTTTTGTCGTCCTATCTCCTCCTCGGGTGCCCCCATCGAAAACGACCCGGCATGAATCAAAACCAGCTTCATCCCAATGCTGTTTGTGATCGCTTTCGGTTGCTGGCCAACGGCAGTGGAGCCAAACAAAAGTACCAAGATCGAAACCAAAGCTCGATTCATCATTTTACTAGAGAATCTAAATACAGAACCGATCGCTTCGCCAATCGACAAGGCGTTCTTCGGAGCGAGAGAGGGACCAAACTGTGCGACCTCCATGCTGGCAGAGGGGAGAAGAAACAACACGATCAGCCGGATTTGGAGTATGCTTTCTTGCAACTCGCCAAGAACGGAAAAACAATGCGCAGGCGTAGAGCGACTCTGAACTGTGCAAACGACACTCATTTTTTCTATCCCCTTTGGAAGTACGTGTTTACCGGGGGTAAACTGATATTTTAATTGACCGACGGTCTGGGTTATGTTGTAGCGATGGAAACAGACTCGCCACAACCGGATTGTACCCGCTGCAAGGAACTTGAGAAACAAGTCGCTGAACTTGCTGCCC
>JANMHA010000006.1:0-17833 GCA_031374925.1 Pirellula sp.
GTCGTCAAAGACAAACTCACCAAAGAGATCACCGGAGGTGGCGGGGACAACATTGCATTGGGGGAGCGATTCCGCGATCGAGGTTTTAAGGGTGGAATGATCGACGAATTTCGTGTCTTCGATCGTCAACTTACGCCGCTCGAGTCGCTCTACCTATTGGATGAGAATGCTGCAATCGAACTACTTTCAAAATCCAGTACGGAGATGTCGGAACCTGTTCGTGAAAACTTGTTTAAGTATTTTCTTGCGACCCAAAGCACTGAGTGGAAGACTCATCTCAGCGAATTGCAGTCTGCCCGCAGCCACTACTTTAAAGCTGCTGATGGAACCGAAGAGATCATGGTCATGCGTGAACTTCCCGAGCCGAAGAAGGCCTTTACGCTCGTTCGAGGAGAGTACAACCAACCTCGGGATGAGGTATTCGCGGGCACACCCAAAGCTCTATCGCCTTTCCCGCAAGGCGCGCCCAAGAATCGTCTTGGGTTGGCTCAGTGGTTAACGGAGCCGCAACATCCGCTGACCGCTCGCGTGACTGTCAATCGAATTTGGCAAAACCTGTTTGGCCGAGGTTTAGTACGAACTTCAGAGGACTTTGGAAGTCAAGGGTCGCGGCCGCTTTATCCCGAGCTCATCGACTGGCTTGCGTCGGATTTGATCGCCCATCGATGGGACATGAAAAAAATTCTTAAGTCGATTGTGATGAGCAAGACGTATCAGCAAAAGAGTATTGCGGAAGAGCGAATCATGGCCGATGATCCCGACAATGAATGGTTGGCTCGCGGACCACGCTTTCGATTGCCGGCAGAGATGATTCGCGACAATGTTCTTTCCGTCTCGGGGTTATTAAGCCGAAAAATGGGTGGCCCGCCTGTTAATCCGTACGAAATGGCAGAATCGTTTAAACCCGTCAAGACGAATAGCGACGACACGGTTTATCGCAGAAGTCTTTACACCAATTGGCGACGCACTGGGCCACCGCCTGCGATGGTTGCATTTGATGCGCCTCGCCGTCAAGTCTGCACAGCCAAACGGGAGCGGACCGATTCACCGCTTCAAGCCTTGATTTTGCTCAATGGAATTCAGTATGTTGAAGCCGCCCGCGTTTGTGGCGAAAAATTGCATCGCGACAATCAAGGGGACGTTTCTAAGATGATCGAGAATGGATGTCGGCTTTGCTTAAGCCAAAGTCCAAGTCCGAAAGAAACGGAAATACTTGGTCGCCTCTATCGCGAACAGTTGGAGCATTTTCGAGCCCATCCAGCGGATGCCGAGTTGCTTTTGAAGATTGGCAATGCACCGCGAGACAAAGATATTCCTGGGCCGGAGGCGGCCGCTGCGACGATCCTCGCCCAAGCCTTGCTCAACCATGATTTTTGTGTAGTGAAACGATAAACCATCCACACAAATGGCCAATAAGATGAATGATCCTCTCAACCCAAACGACCAGAACATGCAGTCCACCGAAACCTCGCGGAGGAGCTTTATTGGCAATGCGGGATTGGGCTGCACTGGATTGGGTTTAGGTGGGATTGCCATGGCCGAAATGCTTTCGGCAGACTCGAAAGAAGCGGAGGAGAAGGGGGCGTCGGTCGATCACGGTGTCTTGGGCTCTCCGCATTTCGCTCCTAAAGCCAAGCGTGTCATTTACCTATTCATGTCGGGCGGTCCGTCTCATCTCGATCTGTTTGATTACAAGCCGACGTTAAATACCTTGCAGGGGGAGCAGTTGCCCGAATCCGTTCGCGGCACACAGCGACTGACCGGCATGTCCGGAAATCAGTCTTCGCTTCCTTTGGTTGGTTCGCCGTTCAAGTTTCAGCAGCACGGGCCAGCCGGCGCCTGGATAAGTGATTTGCTACCGCATACAGCCAGCATTGCAGAGGACCTGTGCATTGTTCGTTCTATGTTCACTGAAGCGATCAATCATGGGCCTGGCGTTACGTTCTTTCAAACCGGGACGCAGATAGCGGGCCGACCTAGTATCGGTTCGTGGTTGAGTTACGGGCTGGGACAGGTGAACGCCAATCTTCCTGCCTTCGTTGTCTTAATCACTAAGGATAAGGGGGGACAACCTCTTGGGGCTCATCTCTGGGGCAGCGGTTTTCTTCCGACCCGGCATCAAGGTGTGCTCTTGCGGGCAGCCAAAGACCCGGTGCTATACCTTGGCAATCCAGATGGAGTGAGTGGCGAGAGTCGACGGATGATGCTGGATCGGCTTCGCGAGTTGCATGAGCACAAGCTAGCAGAAGCGCACGACATCGAAATTCAGAATCGGATCGAACACTACGAGATGGCTTTCAAAATGCAGTCGAGTGTGCCTGAGGTTGCCGATTTGTCGAGCGAGTCGCGGAGCACGCTTGATAGCTATGGTCCTGACGTGGAGAAGCCGGGTACGTTTGCGGCCAATTGTTTGATGGCTCGCCGATTGGCGGAGCGAGGTGTTCGATTCATTCAACTTTACCATCAAGATTGGGATCATCATGGTGGTCTTCCCGGTGGCTTGCCCAAGCTTTGCAAGGAGACGGATCAACCTGCCGCTGCGTTAGTAAGTGATCTAAAGAGTCGTGGTTTATTGGAAGATACGCTCGTCGTATGGGGTGGCGAATTCGGGCGGACAAACTACTGCCAAGGTAAGATCCAAGCCAATTTCGGTCGCGACCATCATCCGCGATGTTTCACCATGTGGATGGCAGGTGGTGGAATCAAGGCTGGCACTGTCTATGGCGAGACATGCGAGTTTGGCTACAACATTGCAAGCGACGGCGTTCACATCCACGACTTGCAAGCGACGATGATGCATCTGCTCGGTATCGATCATGAACGACTCACCTACAAGTTCCAAGGGCGCCGTTATCGATTGACCGACGTCCATGGGAAATTGGTAGCTGGGATTGTTTGACGTAGGTCAGTCGCTCCGCCGACTGACTGTCCGTGTACTCCCCGACCTAACGATCGTAGCTACTAATAAACTATCTACCGATAAGGTAATCACGCTGTGGTGATGAACAAACGGATCATAAGAATTTGGGCTGGATTGTTATGCTCGATTGCAATGACACTTTTCCCAATGTGCATTGTTGCAGTCGCGGATGGCCCTGCAAACAAGAATGCACCTGCGGGTAAGCAGCTCGTCGTTCGCGAGGTTTGTAGGATCAGCGAAAAGGAATATCAACGTCGAAATGGGTCGTTGACTTTCGATGGGAGGGAATTGATCGTCGTCGAGCCGCACAAAAAGTTATCGTTGTACAAAGTAAGCGATTTGTCGGAACGCATTATTTCGACGAATCCATTGATTGTTAATGCCTGGTCCGATTCAGTCACGAGCGGGATTTTCGTAACAATGGAATCTGAAAGGAACGGAAGCAAAGAGGAGGGCAAACGCAGTCAAACGTTTTCTGACTTGCTCTATTTTGACAACACTAAAAGCCTCTTAGACTGGATTCCCAAGTGGACGAAAAAGCGAATCGTTTGCGATACGTCAAAAGAGCTTAAAGAACTTGAGATTCAGTGGATCAGCGGTGCTCAACTATTCTTCCTGAATCGTCGTGCAAGTCCCGTGTTCACTTTCATTGACGGTGAAGGGAACGAAGCCGGGGAAATAAGACTGCCGGGACTACTTTATGGAGGTTTTGACACGTCCGATGAAGGCCTCGAGGTTTACTTTCTTTCGAGTAATTCGACGCGACCATACGTAATGCGTGGGATAATCGACTCTAAGCACGAAAAACTCCAGCGGACTGAGCGCTTGTTTGAGTCCCGATTTCGAGCCCCATTTTTACATTGCGTTGTTGATGAAAGAGAAATCCGCTTGCGAGGTTTAAAGTCCGGTGATGTTCGCAGGTACGTTGAATGGACGAATCAGCCAACCTTTTGGCAACGCTTTGATCACGATAATATCGGGCTTGAACCTGCTCATCTTGAATTCCTTAAGCGCGGAGATATGGCCGGTTCGCCCCGGTCGTTTGAAATGGGAAAGCTTTCCTATGCAGAGTCAGATACTGAATTTGAAATCGTAATGGGCCGACTTGAAGGCTCTTTTCGTTTTCCCCCTTTCATTTACCGCCGCTCTGGCGATTTAATCATGCTGCCAGTTGGGCCATTTTCAAGCCCGAATCATGTTGCGGACGCCGTACTTTCGAACGACTCTTGGGTGGTCTCGCTAGTTAGAAGGGAGCCCCCAGTGCGAGGCAGAGTCGAAACAACTATTTTCGTGTGTACCCTTGGTGAATCACCATAGCTGAGCGACCCCCGCCACACGCGGCGAAACATCTATTTGGAAGTAATTCGCGTTTTTCCTTCAAACCGCTTATACTTTGTCTTCATCAGTTAGTTTTTGCTGGGATTCCAAAGGATTTGAGGTTCGGCGATGGCAATTCAGTATTCCTCTTGGCGAGATGAATTTGCAAAGGATTCGCTCCCACTCTTGTTGAGCACCGTCGTGCACACTTGCGTTTTTCTGCTATTAGCCACGTGCATCACGACCGAGCAAGTCCAGACCCGTTCTACGATTCACGCATCCTTCGAAGGGCCCCAGGATGCTTCCTTCGAGGTTTGCGACTCGTCAATTCTCAATGTTCCGTTGGGCGAACCAGCAGAGTCCGACAGCCTAACCAATCCTCAAGCTGACTTTTTCTCGCTGGATCTACTCGCATTGAGCGAATCGGACATAGACGCGAAACTGAGTTCGTATGTTACTTTGCCCCAAGTCTCAAGAGGTACGCGCCCGATTGAACCAAACCTCCAGGATCGACAAGTCGGAAATCGAACACGAACCGTTCATCAAGTCCACACATCGACTAGTGACTCCTCCTCAGAGATAAAGTCGGTACGTTTTGGAGGCAAGCGAGCACCAGGTGCTCGACTGGTTAACGTCGGCCCAGCGCAAACACTGGAGGTGATTGTACCGGGGCTCGACCCACTCGGCAGCAGCGTACTGAGTCAAGCAAACAACCTGTCGTTGACCGGAGGGGCCATGATGGTCAGCACGGCCAAACCGCATCCATCCCTCGCAAACGTCCCGTTACGCTTGGAGTACGATGCCTCCCAAATGGATGGTAGCCGATTGAATGTGATTGCTGGTACGCAGCGTTCGGTGTTTTCCCTTTACGATTGGGAATTGCAACCCTTGGCTAAGTTCGTGGATGCTGGGCACCACGGTGCCGTGAGCATTCACATGTTGGGACGACAAGAAAAAGTCTCGCTCGATGCTGCGTTTGAACAGACACTGCTTGGGCTACGGTTTATCCAAGCCGACCTCATGCCTCGCGGCATCATTATGTCTCAAGAATATTTGCCGCAAGATGACCGAGGCACCATTCTAGGACCAGGAGAATTCGAGAGGCTTTCGGCCGATCATGAAGTTGCTTCGTCGGTTCGTGAGCTTGAGCCACTCATGTCGCGGACCCGCAACGGTGCCTCCTTTTCGGTTTTGACCGACGCGAAGGTGCCATTCCTATTCGAGATTGTAGGAAAGGAACTAGTCATTACAGGTGCCCCCTATTTCTTCTTTTGGGAACCTGCGAGCAAAGGAAATCAGGTCGTACCGAAAAAAACGTTGAACGACGACTTGCGAAAAGCTTGGCCGAAGATCAAACAAGCCAACCCGATCGTGATCGAATCCATGGAACGAAGCTTTCGAACCGTGGCCTTCTTTCGATTTCATAAGAAGAACTCTCCCGAGAATTGGAATGGATTTCTTCGCCAGCTCAATTCCATTACATTGGCCCAAGTCCCCACGCCGTCGATCTTGACGGCGGAATGAAGCGTAGGTATGGACAGATCCCGCGTTATCAAGACAACTCTACTTGGGCAAGTCGATCGTGGTATCATAGTGGATGCAACTCCATCGCAACGCATTGACATGGTTTGGCAATTGACCCTCGATGCTTGGACATTCATGGATCCAAAGAGTGCTAAATCCGAATTTCAAAGACATGTTGTGCGCGTTGAACGACGCAATGGCTGAGTATTTGATTGTAGGTGCCTATGCGATGGCGGCGCATGGCTGCCCGCGGTCAACCGGCGACATCGATTTTTGGATTCGTGCGACTCCAAAGAATGCAAAATGCGTATGGGATGCGTTGGTTGCCTTTGGTGCACCGATGTCGGAAATTGCCATTGCGGATTTTTCAACGCCTGGAATCGTTTTTCAAGTCGGTGTTGCACCGCAACGAATTGATATTCTCACCGCGATTTCAGGAATTGAGTTCGACGACGCATGGCCCAATCGATTGATTGCGGACCTTGACGGATTGCCGGCTTTTGTCATCGGGCGCGACGAGCTGTTGAAGAACAAACTGGCAGCGGGGCGCCCCAAGGATTTGCTCGATGCGGATATTTTGATGTCCCTCGATTGAGGCCAAGCGAATAGGCCGCTCCAAATATCCCAATTGCTACCCCTCCAGGTCATCGTCTCTGGGATCGTTCCGCTGGCATTCCAAGATCGCAATGAAAATTGAGAAAAACGCTACCATTGGAATTCTTTTTGCCGTGCCTTTCAGGCCTTGAGCCATTGGTCAAACCACTGGAACGCATCGGCCTGCATTTGCAGATCGAACTTATGAGGACCTGAGTAGAATTGGCATCGATAGCGATCCGCAGCGTTTGCTTTGGCATAAACTTCGGACAGTATCTGATCCGCTCGCTGCATCTCTGGCAACGTGAACAGCGAATCCTCGTTATTGTTCAAGACCATGGTCGGCAGTGGGGCTCGCAAGCCTAGCACCTCGGGATAGTCAAGATCCAGAGGCAGGTTGGGGATATAGATCATTGGGCTCGCTGTCCGGCATGGTGGTCGGTCTCATCAAAGGTTCAACAGAAACATGGTCGCCTGGATTATGCATATTCTATCATGCATGCACTTAGAAGTTGCACCAAAGGCACTCGGTCATGGTTTCCTTGACTTTGTGAGACGAGGCTTTGTTGTCGATGAGAAGTTCATGGCGTTTCCAGCCGTAACGCTGTTCCCACTCGCGATACAGTTCACTGGGATAGCCGCTAAGCATAAATTTGCCCGCAACTTTGGCCAATACGTCTAGCAATTCGCGGTGCTGAGCTTCCGTCATTTCGTACGCATATTCTCCGGTGGTTGAGCGGGTTTCATGGAGGTAAGGTGGATCGCAATAGAACAAAGTATGTTCTCCATCCTGCTTACGGATAACGTCACAGGCACTCTGATTCAAGATCACAACTTTCCGTAAACGTTGATGCACGTCAGGCAGCCCTTCCACTACGTTCAAATATGCCGAGACCTGTTCGTTGATCCGACTTCGAGTTCGGTTTCTCGAAAGGGTGGCAAAGTCCCTCATCAGGCCCTGCCTAGACTGTCTCGCCAGAATAAAAAACCGAACCGCTCGATCGACTGAGGATTCAGGTGTACTTGAGTTTTCGGGATTCGCGTGGTCTCGCGCATCCTCGAACTCCACTTGGCTGAACGGCGTGAGTTCGATTCTCTGCCGAAAGGCCTCGAAGTCCTCTGGATTTTGCAAGACTCGCCAAAAGTTGATCAATTCTCCATGGAGATCGTTGGCCACTTCGCTGCACCCCTGCAAGGCAGCTGGCAATTTCTGTTTGTTAGGGGACATCCAGTCCCGATCTGGATCGCGAGCCAAAAGAATGCCCCCGCCGCCAAAAAACGGTTCCACATAATGCAGATGAGGTGGCATCTGGTCGATGATCCACTTCCGTAGGTAGTACTTACCGCCATGCCATTTAATGGGCTGAGTCAAAACTGCCATACACGACTTTCCGCTAAACGAAACTAAGAGGGACGTTGCAGCGGAAGATACCAAGGAAACGAAGGGCATGCCAGAGCTTGCCTGGCTATTCGGAATGGCTCAGCCGCATAGAATAGTCTTTTACCTCACAAGAAAGCACAAACTGGATGTGGAAACTTCAAGACATCGAAGCCGCGGCAAGGGTCGTGTACCGCGAATTTCAAGCAACACCGCAATATTGCTGGGCTCTTTCCAGCCAGCGGCTTGGCACCGATTGCTGGATTAAGCACGAGAACCATACCCCGGTCGGGGCGTTCAAAATACGAGGCGGCCTCACCTACTTTGACGCGATGAAAGCACGGAGAGAATTGCCGACCGAAGTGGTCAGCGCCACACGCGGCAACCACGGCCAAAGCATCGGTTGGGCCGCGAGGGCACACGGGGTGGCATGCACGATCATCGTACCCTTTGGCAATTCCTTGGAAAAAAACGCAGCCATGCGCGCCCTTGGGGTCACACTCGTTGAGCATGGAACGGACTTTCAGGACGCACGTGAGTTCGCCATCCGACTTGCGCACGAACACGAGGCTCACATGGTCCCCAGTTTCCATACCGACTTGGTTCGCGGTGTCGCCACTTATTGGTGGGAATTCTTTAGAGCGGTAAAGCATATGGACGTAGCCTATGTACCGATCGGTATGGGCTCGGGTGCTTCGGCGGCCATCACCGCCAAATTGGCCATGGATCATCCGGTCAAGATTGTGGGGGTGGTGAGTTCGCACGCGACCTCGTATTTTGATTCGATTTCCGCTGGCAGAGTCATCGCCTCACCGGTAACCACAAAACTGGCCGACGGCATGGCCTGTCGCATCGCCGACCAGGAGGCTCTCGATATCCTGATTCCGCATCTGGACCACGTTGTTCAGGTCACCGATGACGAGGTCGCTGACGCGATGCGTCATTTGTACGCAGACACGCACAACGTGGCAGAAGGCGCCGGAGCTGCCGCATTTGCGGCGGCGATGCAGGAGAGATCGCTGAACAGAGGGAAGGTGGTGGGTGTCACCCTGTGCGGCGGGAATGTCGATGCCGAAGTGTTTTCTAAAGTGCTTGCCAAAGAAACGGCGTTTCAATAATGCGAGCGCCCGAGTGGAATATCCCAACCCGAAGCGTAAGCGAGGGACCGTTTCGCAGATCCCTCACTTACGCATCGGGTTATGATAGCCTGCCCGCTCGGTTGTTATCCATGGCTATAATAAGGACCATGGGAGCAAAAAAACGATGAAACGCCCGTCTTGTCCCAGCTGGATCATGCCAGCCGCCCTCAATATCGCAACTTCGACCGTGGATGCCGACGGGGCCTATGCCAAAGCTTGGCTGAAAATACAAATGACCAGCGTATGAAGAGTTGAAAATGATTCCCGAGCCGGTGGACCCATGTATCGTCGACAAAAAAATGAAGTTTCGATCGGGGAATTTGGAGGGAGTTTACGCATTGACCTTGGGAGCTATCAATCATGTCACAAAATCCAAAGACCGATCAAGAACTTTTTGAAGCCGTTCGGGCGTTATCCTCAGAAGAAGCACAGCAAAGGTACCTCGCCGAGGCATGCCCAGGGGACGATGCGCAACGAAATCGTGTGCAAAAACTGGTTCAAGTTTATTGGGACAACGAGACATTTCTCGAAGGGCTGCCACCAGGGCTTGGCGAACTGGTAACCGTAGATGATGTCATTCCACCATTGACCAACGAGAGAATTGGCCATTTTCGAATCCTCAAAAGACTCGGTGAAGGAGGGATGGGACTCGTTTACCTTGCCGAGCAGACGGAGCCTGTAAAGCGGCGAGTCGCGCTAAAAGTAATCAAGCCGGGGATGGATTCGCAATACGTTCTCGCCCGTTTCGAAACGGAACGTCAAGCGTTGTCGATGATGGATCATCCCAACATAGCACGCGTCTTTGAGGCGGGGTCGACGCCGGAGGGCCGCCCCTATTTTGCTATGGAGTGGATCCAAGGAATACCTATCACTCAGTACTGCGATCAGCATGCGCTCTCCCCGATTGAACGATTAGAATTGTTCATGCCAGTATGCCACGCTGTGCACCACGCCCACCAGAAAGGGATCATCCATCGCGATCTGAAGCCATCTAATATTTTGGTCGCCATTTTTGACAACCGTCCTATCGCCAAAGTCATCGATTTCGGACTCGCCAAAGCGCTCGCGACACCTGACGATCAACGCACCAACTTCACTTCGCATGGCCAAATCGTCGGGACCATCGAGTACATGAGCCCTGAGCAAGCATCGGCCAATCACGCAGCTATCGACACACGCAGCGACCTTTATTCGCTCGGGATCATCCTGTATGAATTGCTCGCTGGTGCGACCCCGTTTGATAAACGGAGATTGCGAGACGCTGGTTGGAAGGAAATGATTCGAATCGTGCAAGAAGAGACCCCTCCGCGACCAAGCACTCGATTGAGCAGTATCGATTCTCCCGCCAACGTCGCTGCATTGAGAAAAACCGATCCACATCGATTGTCAATCCTTTTGCGGGGCGAATTGGATTGGATCGTCATGAAAGCGATCGAAAAACAGAGCAATCGTCGCTACGAATCGGTCCTGCACTTGGCGGACGACCTAAATCGCTTCCTCCGTTCCGAAACAGTCCTGGCACGACCCCCATCCACCTTTTATTCGGTAAGCAAATTCGCAGACCGCCATCGAGTTGCCTTGGCTTTCAGCTCGATGATTCTATTTACTTTGATTGCAGGAGTTATCGGTACGACTTTTGGGATGCTTCGCGCGATCCGAAGCCAGAATCTTGCGGAGAAGGCAAGCCAGGAAGCCCTCAGTCTTCGACGTATTGCCGAACAGAATAGCGCTCGAGCGGTCGATGCCGCTCTCGAATCCGAGCGAGCCAAGAACGCCGAAAAAGAACAGCGGGATCGAGCTGATGCCAACGCAGGTGACCTCGCCGCTGCTCTGGAGAAATCGCAAGCTTTGCTCTATGCCAATCAACTGATGGTCGTTCGCACCGAGGCTCGATGGGGGAACCCGTTAATCGCGGACCATGTGCTTCAAGAAACCGATCCGAAAAAGCGGGGGTGGGAATACACTTACTTGCATAGCATGCTGCATGAAAATCGGAGTGATCTTCCGGCTGGCTACGGAGAGATCTCGGAGGTCGCGTTGAACGACGACGGATCGCTTCTAGCTGCGGCTTGTGAAGATCGCAAGATTCGAATTTGGGATACCGCAAACCATCAACTTTTGAGTGAGCTCGAAGGGCATCCGTCACAGGTCACGAGTGTTCGATTTTTACCAGGCCAATCGCGGCAAATTCTTAGTGGCGACAGCAACGGAAATGTCCATTCCTGGGACATCGATCGTGCAGGTAAACCAAAAGTTCTGGCCTCGCTTAGGCTCGATATCATTGGGATCGAAATCACGAAGGATGGAGAACGTGCTTACGTGGGAGGATCGGTTGGAACTTTGTTGGAGATTTCGCTCAACACCGATCAGCAGCCGAAGAACATTGCCAAATCAAAAGGAATGTTAATACGAGGGATCGCACTTTCCCCTGACGAACGAACGATTGGTATTATCGGAGCCGCGGATCTGAATGATGAAAACTCGCTTCTCTATCTCCAAGATATAAAGACCGGTGAATTGGCTCAAAAACTGGACCTTGGGGATTGGCATGGAACCGCAATCGAGTTTTCACCAGACGGCAGCACTATCGCTTGTGGCTCAGCGGCGCAGTTTCGCTTTGGCGGGTCGCGAGGTGTTCGATTGATCTCGGTGGAAACCAGCAAAGTCGTAGGAGAACTCAGCGGCAATGTCAATACTGTCACCTGCCTAGCATTCTCGTCCGATGGAACGACATTGTACGGCGGCGGAGCGCTCGATGGTTCGGTATCCATTTGGGACCTCAAAACCATGCAGATTTGCCGCAAAATCAAGGGTTTGAGTGGCGGCATGTTCTCATTAGCTTTGAATGACAAAAAGGGGATCTTAGCCGGAGGCGGATTCTCGCAAGCGCATCTTTGGAGCCTCAATGGTCGACCCTTTGAGCAGTCGCTGCACGGATCCGAACAACTCTTCCGAGATGCAGTAATTCACGCTAGTGGCACCAAAGTCCTAGCATCCGTCGGCATGCCAATCTTGATCCCGCACAACGATGGAAAGTTCGATGTCGTAAATCGTGCCCAAATGTTGAGTTGGAATCTATCCAACGGTCGCACGCAAATTCTCGCCGACGCCATATCCCCCGCTATTCAACTCGTCTCAAACCCTTCTGGACATCTGGCAGCGTCCGTTCACTTCGACCGATCCGTTCGCTTATGGAATCTCGATACCAATATCGACAAGGAACTGTATCGTTTAAAGGTTCGTGACTACGAGGGAAGTATCGCTTTTTGTGGCGATGACGAGTTGTTGATCGGGGACGGACGGGAACTCAAACGGATTGAAATGAAAAATGAGAACGTTCAACGCACTTATGCCGTCAAGTATGACATTTCCCACTTGGCGGCAGATCGAGCGGGCAAGTTTGCTGTGGTCGATTCTTTGAATCGTTTTGCGGTTATCGACTTGATTTCCGGCGAGGAGCTCTTTCATCGAGCGTTGGACGCATGGAGTGACAAAAGCTTTTGCTTCAGTACCGATGGTGGACGACTGATCTACGTGTCCAACCACCGTGAAGTCGAATGCCTATTGATTCCAAGCGGTGAAATCGCTTGGACGAAAACGATAGAAGGAGCGCAGTTAGGAGCGTTTACATTGGACGACCGACGCTTAATTGTTGGGAGTTATCTGAGTGTTTTGGTTCTAGATGCGAGCACGGGCTCCGAAATACTGTCGCTACCTGCCCATGAAGACCTCATTCAATCCGTGTCCCTCAGCCCTGATAACAAGTACTTGGTGACGGTAGGTCTCGACAATGAAATCCACGTGAATGGACTGCCTTAACGAATTGGTCGCATCGAACGGATTGCCACTCTGGAAGGAAGTATTCATGAATCGACTGGTGATTTGGAATGGCGGATCGGGCAAATCCGGCATTTTTGGTGGGCTCATCCAACAGATTGAGGAGTCGTCGCAATTCCTGCGATTGACACGTAAGATCAACTTGGCCGAGAGTGTCCGCAGGGCGGTCGAAATGGATCGTTGTTCGACAATTGTTGCGGCGGGTGGCGATGGAACCGTCAACGCAGTTGTCAACGCGATCATGGCCCTTGCTCCAGAGTTGCGACCGCGCCTTGCCATCGTTCCGTTAGGGACGGCCAATGACTTCGCTGGATCTCTACTCATTCCCGATGACATACCGAGTGTGGTCGCTTCCATAAGCAACGGGGACTACGTCCCAATGGATGTGGTTCGAATCAGTGCTGGTCCTTTTGAACGGTATTTCGCGAACGTCGCTGCGGGTGGGAACAGTGTTCAAGTCAGCGAATCGTTAACCGAGGAAATCAAAGCCACTTGGGGTTCTCTCTGCTATATTCGCGGCGCGATCGGTGTGCTTGGCGACATGAAGACGTTTCGAGTCAAAACGAATTTGGACGGTGAATTGATGGAACTGGATTCTTGGGGCGTGCTGGTCGCAAATGGTCGAACCAATGCGGGTCGCATTCCGGTCGCCCCACTTGCCTCCCCCGTGGATGGATTGTTGGATGTCGTCATCGTCAAAGATGGGGATGTGCTGGACATGATCGAGATAACAGCCAAGACCTTCCTGTCAAGTTTGCTAGAATGTGATCAGGTCGTATTTCGCCAAGTCAAGAAACTGCAACTGCACTCGACTCCTGGCATGCGATTCACTCTCGATGGTGAAGTGATCGACCAAGAGCCGATCGATTTTGAAGTCGTACCCGGCGCGATCCAGATGATGGTTGGATTGGGTTTTCAAGAAAAATATCTGCACGATAAGTACATTGCGATTGGGTCCTAGGCGTTGCCAACTTGAGAGTAAATTGGTCTTGAACTATAAAAGAGTCCTCAAGAATCCGCTCCCTTCCGCAAACTGATCGAAATCCATTTATGGCAATTCAACGATTTCTCGGTCTAGTGGCCTTCCTGATGTCGAGTTGTTCAAGGGTTGTCGCGGCTGAACCTGTTTTCGACGTGGTTATCTATGGCGGAACATCGGCCGGTGTGATCGCAGCTGTTCAGGTCAAACAGCTTGGCAAGTCGGTCATCATCGTATGTCCAGACAAGCACTTGGGAGGGCTTACGAGCAGCGGGTTGGGCATGACCGATACGGGCAATAAAGCCGTTATCGGTGGTCTGGCTCGCGATTTCTACCACCGCGTGTGGAGGGAATACCAAAAACCCGAAACGTGGCGTTGGCAGAAGCGAAGCGAGTACAAAGGCAAAGGCAAAGGGACGGTTGCCGACGACGGGGAGTTCAAAACCATGTGGGTTTTTGAACCCCATATCGCCGAGAAAGTCTTTGAGGACTACGTCCGTGAATTTGACATTCCCGTTGCTCGCAACCAGTGGCTGGACAGAAGCCGCGTAAAGAAAACCGA
This sequence comes from Pirellula sp., assembly GCA_031374925.1. Taxonomy (GTDB): domain Bacteria; phylum Planctomycetota; class Planctomycetia; order Pirellulales; family Pirellulaceae; genus JBKCUI01. The sequence goes on from JANMHA010000006.1 coordinate 14,251, forward strand.
ATCTCGCATTTCCAACATCACCATGCTTTCGGGAGAAAGCTACTCTGGCAAGATCTTTATGGACGCAACGTATGAAGGGGATTTGCTAGCCGCTGCCGGCGTTGACTATCACGTGGGTCGCGAAGCCAATACCGTCTATGGTGAAAAATGGAACGGAGTGCAAGTCGGCGTTCTCCATCACCAACATCACTTTGGCGGCCTCAAAAAGAAGGTCAGTCCCTATCGAATTCCCGATGATCCAAAAAGCGGATTGCTGCCCAAGATCAGCTCGGAACCACCCGGCGACTACGGCGCAGGTGACAAAAAAGTCCAGGCCTACTGTTATCGTTTCTGTGCGACCGATCACTCCGACAATCGCATCCCTTTTCCAAAACCCGAGGGATACGATCCCACGGCGTATGAGTTGTTGGTTCGAATTTATGAAGCTGGCTGGGACCAAACGTTTGCTAAGTTTGATGACGCCCCGAATCGCAAGACGGATACCAACAATCACGGTCCGATGAGCACCGATAACATCGGCATGAACTACGACTACCCGGAAGCGAGCTATGAGCGCCGCCGAGAAATCTTGAAAGAGCATCGCAACTATCAGCAAGGTTGGCTCTACTTTGTGGCAAACGATCCCAGAGTACCCAAGTCTGTGCGCGATGAGATGAACCGCTGGGGACTGCCCAAAGATGAGTTCCACGATAACGGCCATTGGCCGCATCAGATCTATGTCCGCGAAGCACGTCGAATGATCGGCCATTTCATCATGACGGAGAACGAATTGATGAAGCGGCGTGCGACGCCCGATTCCGTGGGGATGGGCAGCTACACTATCGATTCGCACAACGTACAACGTTATGTAACCCCGGAAGGCTACGTTCAAAACGAAGGAGACATTGGCGTCCCGATCCGATCCTATCCAATCGCCTACGGGTCCCTTGTGCCCAAAAAAGGACAGGCGGACAATTTGTATTCGACCATCTGCGTGAGCAGTTCGCACATCGCATATGGGAGTATTCGTATGGAGCCGGTCTTTATGATTCTTGGTCAGTCCGCAGCTATTGCGGCTGCAATCGCCATCGACGGTGGTTTGGCGGTTCAGGATGTGCCGTATGGTAAATTACGCGAAAAACTTCTTCAAGCTGGGCAGGTTCTGCAACACGCATCGAGCGACGAGCCGATTACCACCAACCGACCGAGTCTAATGCCCGGTAAATTGCCAGGCGTTGTGGTGGATGATGATCAGGCAATTCGGCAAGGCAACTGGGTCGTCAGCAACGCAAACGGCGGATATATCGGAAGCGGATACCGTCATGATGGAGATCAACGCAATGGGAAAAGCTTCGCTCGGTTTGAAGCAGATATTCCAAAAACAGGCAAGTACGAAGTGCGATTGTCCTATCCACCGAACAACAATAGAAGCTCGAAAGTACGAGTGGAAGTCGTTCACTCCCAAGGTTCACAGATCGAGTGGATCGACCAAAAGAAAAAACCGGATATCGACTCCATGTTTGTCTCGTTGGGCGTTTACGATTTTAGCGATGTCCAACCTGCGGCCGTTATCGTTTCCAATTTGGAAGCGAATGGATACGTCATCGTCGACGCAGTCCAATGGCTACCGAAATAAGAGAGTCACGATTGTTTACCAACATCGAAATCGCAACGGCCTTTGAAGAAATGGCCGACCTGCTTGAGTTGTCCGGCGAAAACGCATTTCGCATTCGAGCCTATCGCAACGGCGCTAAGGCCATTCGGGACCTGAGTGAACCGGTGGCTGAGTTGATCCATACGGGGACCGACTTGACCACCATTGATGGTATCGGGGCCACGCTGGCCGAAAAATCCGCAGTTTTGGTCAAAACCGGACATCTACCTCAACTTGAGAAGTTGAGGAAAGAAGTGCCACCTACCCTTCGCGACATCATGCAAGTCCCTGGGGTTGGTGCCAAGAAGGCGATGAAGATGTTCCAGGAGTTGCAGATCTTTGACCTGGCAAGCCTGCGAGCGGCTTGTGAAGCGGGACTGGTCGCGTCGTTGAAAGGGTTCGGCGTAAAGACGCAACAGTCGATTCTGCAGAACATGCAAATTGCTGAAAAGGCGGCCCATCGATTGATGATCGATCAAGCCGATTACCTAGTGGAACGCTTGCAAGAGCATATGAAGAAGTGCGCCGCGGTGCAGCGACTTGACTTTGCCGGCAGCTATCGTCGGGGCAAAGAGACGATTGGCGATCTCGATCTACTCGTAATCAGCGACGACAACGCAGCCGTCATGGACCATTTCGCAGTTTTTCCTTCGATTCAAGAGACGATTGCGCGCGGGGACACCAAGATGAGTGTCCGGGTGACCGATTCCTTTCAAGTAGACGTTCGAGTGGTTGCCGAAAAGTCCTGGGGTGCGGCACTTCAGTACTTTACGGGGAGCAAGGAACACAACGTTCGCCTTCGAGGCATAGCCAAAGCCAAAGGGATGAAGATCAACGAGTATGGGGTCTTTGATGCCAACGACGAAACGAAAGTGCTAGCCGGGGCCGACGAAGAGACGATCTATGCGTTGGTTGGAATGCCTTGGGTGCCGCCTGAAATGCGAGAGGATCGAGGCGAGTTCGAAGCCACCGTTCAGTCTCGCTTCAAGTCATTGATTCAACTGTCGGACATTCGCGGTGATTTGCACATGCACACTTTGGCAACGGATGGTGAGAATACCATTGAGGAGATGGCCACCGCCGCAAAGGAACGTGGACTTGAGTACATCGCCATCACCGACCACTCCAAACGGGTCAGTATGGCTCGCGGCTTAGATGAAATGCGGTTGCTTAAGCAATGGGAAGAGATCGATGTGATCAACCAAAAGTCCGATGGAAAGTTCTTGATTCTCAAGGGGGTCGAGTGCGATATATTGGAAGACGGGCGGATGGATCTTGCGGACGATTGTTTGGCGCAGGCGGATTGGGTGACTGCCAGTATTCACTACGGTCAGCGCCAGCCTCGAGAGCAAATCACGCAGCGAATTTTGGGAGCCATTGCGAACCCGCACGTCCATGCCATTTCTCACCCAACAGGCAGGCTCATCTCCCGTCGGGAACCATATGACGTAGATTTGTCGGCTGTGATTGAGTCCGCCAAGGTTCATGGCAAATACCTTGAGCTCAACGCGAACCCGTCGCGATTGGATTTGAACGACATCAACTCGGCTGCAGCCATCGCGTCGGGAGTGGTTATCGTGATCAACACCGACGCGCACAGCATTTCCAACTTAGACCTCATGAAGTTCGGCATCACGCAAGCCAGAAGGGCCGGGGTCGTTCCAGAAAATGTTCTGAACGCATTCTCACTGGCTGAGCTTAAAAAGAGACTGGGCATCGGTTGAGGATGTTGCACTACGCCGAAGGCGTAAGACAACAATCCCAGGGTCGCCGCGCACGCGGCGCACCCTGGGTCCGCAACGAACGACCCTCCAACCCCAACGGGCAACGCTGTGAAGCAATTCCGTCCGATCGGAGCTTGCCTCCGACGGACGCCGTTTTGGCGTACTAAAAGTGCGGCTCAGACCTTAAAGTACTGCACTCGGCTCCCGCCTCGACCGCCTAAGGCGG
>JANMHA010000063.1:0-3711 GCA_031374925.1 Pirellula sp.
CCCGCACCCCCCCCCCCTCCGCCCCCGCCCCCCCCGCCTCCGGGGGGCTTGGTGGGCGCGGCGGGCGGTACTTTAACGTCTGAGCTGCCCTTTTTAGTACGCCAAAACGGCGTCCGTCGGAGGCAAGCTCCGATCGGACGGTCGGAGGCAAGCTCCGATCGGACAAAAATGCTTCACAGCGTTGCCTACCCGGGGGGAGGGTTGTTAAACCGGACGGTATACTACCTGAGGGACCTACAAATTTATCCGTCGCTAACGCTTCGGATATTTCAATCGGTTGCTCTCCCAATAGAAATTCGACTTGAGGTCAAATGCGTATTGATTTGGTCATTACTGAACTGGACACCGGTGGTGCTGAAAAGTGCTGCGCAGATCTAGCGATTTTTCTATCGAGGCGGGGGCATCGAGTCCGCGTTCTTGCTCTTGGCCTAAGGCCAGTTGATTCGAAGAACTCGTTGGTCCGATTTCTTGAAACCAGCAACATCGAATTGCATTTTTTGGGCGGCAGGAATTGGTGGATGTTACCCAGCGTGGTTGCGAAATTTCGAAGATTAGTAAAATCGGATCGACCGGACCTAGTCCAATCTTTTCTCTGGCATGCCAATGTTGTGTCGGCTTGGGTTGTCCCTTCATTTGGGATCCCTTTTTTTGCGGGCATTCGAATTGCGGAGCGCAGGAGGGCTCGACACGCGCTGGACCGATGGTCAACTTCACGCTCCCATAAGACCATCTGCGTGAGCCAAGGAGTCGCGGATTGGTGCGTTCAAGTCGAAAGAGTAGATGCAAGCAAGTTGTTAGTAATACCGAATGGGATTGCGATCCAAGCCGAAACCAACTCCATTCCATCGGATCCACAGCGTGTTCCAGTCAACGCCAGGATACTGCTCTTTGTCGGTCGGCTTGAACCCCAAAAAGGAATTGATGTTTTAGCGCAGTACGCAGAAAAACTGTTAGACCAATTGCCCGATCATCACATGGTTTTGATAGGAGATGGTTCTCTGAGACAACTTTTGGAGACTATCGCTCAGCAGCCGGGTCTAACAGGTCGCATTCATTGCTTGGGTCAGCGAAATGATGTGCGCGCCTGGATGGCCCGATCGGAATTGCTTCTCTTGCCTTCTCGATACGAGGGAATGCCAAACGTAATCCTCGAAGCCATGGCGGAGGGAATACCAGTTATAACCACACGCGTCGAGGGAGTTGGCGAGCTACTCGGTGATCAACTGAAACCACAATCCGTGGCTAAAGAAGCATGGGATGAGTTTTTTAAGCTTGTTGTCTCGCTAGCGAATTCGTCAGAACAAAGACATGGCCTCGGTAGGGCGAATCGCCATCGAGCAGAGACGGAATTTGCATTGAACCAGCAGCTAGAACGATACGAAGCACTGTATGGCTTTCATCTGGGTCGATAGCATTTGAGAGAGATGGAGAGATGGAGAGGTACGTGTGGCACGCCCAAAGCGAAGCGTGGGCGTGGGAGTGTAGCAAACGATCTGAGATGTAAGACCTGCCGCGGGTTAATAACTCCGTTAAACAGTTGTACAAAAAACAAAGGCCCGGATCTTTCGACCTGGGCCTTCGATGTTTGAACAATCGACTTCGCGATTTGAACACTTTTCTCAGCCGGAGCTAAGCTCGGGCTGCGAGTTGTTTCTTGCGTTCCGAGATGATATCGTCCTGCAAGCTGCGAGGTACTGGTGCATACTTGGCCAATTCCATCGAAAACGTTCCTTGTCCCTTAGTCATGCTTCGTAAGTCGGTCGCGTAACCAAACGTGTTTGCCAACGGTACTTCGGCGCTGATATAGGAGACTCGGTCTCGCGCATCGGTTTGTGTAACCAAACCGCGACGAGAAATAATGTCCCCGACGACAGGTCCTTGATCGTTCTCAGGGCACTCGATGTCGCACTTCATGATCGGCTCAAGCAACACCGGGTTGGCTGCTCGCATCGTTTCGCGGAAGCAATCGCAAGCCGCAATATAAAACGCGCGTTCGCTGGAGTCCACATCGTGATAGCTTCCGTCCATCAGTTCCATCTTGACACCCACCACAGGGAATTCGGCAAGCGGCCCTTTAAGAAGTGAATCCCTAAAGCCCTTTTCTACAGGTGGAATAAACTGCTTTGGAATACGACCGCCAGTAACACTGTCTTCGAATTCGAAAGTCACTTCGCCTTCTGGGTTGATCGGTGTCAACTTGCCCACGATGTGAGCATACTGACCGGAACCACCCGTCTGCTTTCGGTGCTTGTAATTGAATTCTTTTTCAGCGCCAGGCGTTTCGCGGTAACTCACCTTCGGGGCACCCACGGTGACTTCGACTTTGTATTCGCGTCGCATGCGTTCGACGTAGATTTCCAAGTGCAATTCACCCATCCCGCAAATGATGGTCTCGCTCGTTTCTTCGTCGTTGTAGACTTGGAACGTCGGGTCCTCCTTGCGAAAACGATTGAGGGCTTTACTCATCTTGTCCGCGTCCGCTCGGCTAGCAGGCGTAACGGCTACTTTAATAACAGTTTGCGGAATGAACATACTTTCGAGCGTGCAGTAATCGCGAGTGTTGCTGTACGACTCACCGCTAGCACAGTCGATGCCCATGATTGCGACGATGTCGCCTGCTTCGGCTGTATCGACTTCTTCTCGCTTGTCAGCGTGCATTCTAACGATTCGGCTAAATCGCTCTTTCTTGCTCGTACGCTGGTTGATGTACATTTCACCCTTGTTGATCTTGCCTTGGTAGACCCGCATAAAGGTTAGCTGACCGAATGGATCTTCTACGATTTTGAACGCCATTCCGACAAACGGAAGATCCCTGTCAGGCTTTAGCTCTAACTTGACCGATTCGTCGCCGACTTTGCGGGCTTTGATCTCACGCTCGAGCGGGCTTGGCAAATACCGAATGACCGCATCCAAAAGCAATTGAACACCTTTGTTTTTGTAGGCGCTACCGACGAAAACAGGTGTCATGCGAAGTTGCTGAGTCGCTGCTTTGCAAACTTTGTAGACCAATTCCGACGGTACTTCTTCTTCGCTCAACAGCAATTCCATCATTTCGTCGCTGTACATCGACAGCGACTCAAGCATCTTGTGACGCATTTCCTTGGCTTTGTCGAGCAGTGCAGCCGGGATCTCTTCCTCACGAACGATCTCTCCGTCTTTGCCATCGAAAAACGATGCTCGCATCGCAACCAAATCGATAACGCCTTCGAAGGTTTCGCCAGCTCCGATTGGAATCTGCATCATGATCGCATCCGCGTTGAGCTTGTCGCGAACTTGTTGCGCTACGCGATAAGCATCAGCTCCTGTTCGGTCCATTTTGTTAATGAAGGCCAAACGGGGCACGCCATAACGGCGCATTTGTCGGTCCACTGTTAACGACTGGCTTTGAACGCCACCCACCGAGCAAAGTACGAGGACTGCACCGTCGAGAACCCGCAGAGAACGTTCTACTTCGATCGTAAAGTCAACGTGGCCAGGGGTATCGATCAAATTGATAACGTGGTCTTTCCACTGGAGCTGCGTTGCGGCACTGGTGATCGTGATTCCTCGTTCCTTTTCCAGTTCCATATAATCCATGGTGGCGCCGTCACCGTCACCTTTGACTTCTTCGATTTTGTAGATTCGGCCTGCGTAAAACAGAACTCGCTCGCTGAGTGTTGTCTTGCCCGAGTCAATGTGAGCACTGATGCCAATATTGCGTAGTTTGGTTAG
>JANMHA010000079.1:0-28868 GCA_031374925.1 Pirellula sp.
CCAAAAAGACGACAACCCATTGGCCGCAGACGGTTTTCAAAAACGGTTTGAAAAACGATGTCTGGCGGTACGCGAGGAAGGTATAAAAAAAGGAAAAATAATGAACTTGACTATCCTAGAAAAGCTCCGATCGGACGAAAATCCTTCACAGCGTTGCCTTTCAGGGTCATACACGTTTCCTTTCGGTCCCCGGGGGTGCGCCGCTTTGCCGCGACCACCGGCTACTTGCTGAAATCCCTATCGGGATTCAGTACTCAGGGTGGGTCGTAACCGCCTGGCGAGAATGGGTGACAGCGGGCGATTCGCTTTATTCCCTTCCATAGCCCTCGAATGGCACCGTACTTTTCGATCGCCTCGATCGTGTACTGAGAGCAAGTTGGCGAAAATCGGCAGTTGCTGCCCAGTAGCGGACTGATACCGCGCTGATAGAACCGTACCAATGTTATGAGCAGGTTACGAACGCCTTGTCGCAATGGACGCATATCGAATCGAAGGCTATCGCTTGATGCTGTAGATTGGTGGTAAACGCAATTTATTTGCTGGCTTTGCAGGAAAGGGCAAAGGAGCCAACGAAGCTGCTCTCTGAACCGCCAGTTGGCTATCGCTTGGAGGTTGGTCCACTTCGAATGGGACCATGGACCCTTCTGCAATTCTCTGTTTCGAAGTATTCATTTCATAAAGATTGCTATCATACCATTGATTTGGTACATCCAGGATACCGGCTAAGGCTGGTTGGCTGCAAACCTCGCGGAGGTGCTCAACCAAGATGCTTCGAACTTCGAGAATCGCCCTCGGCTTAGTATGAATGTCTTGGTGTTTTGAATCCACCATGATTTCGCTAACAACGTCGTCCATATGAGCGCTCTGGACCTCGACCACGCCGTCGCTCAGCTCCGCTTCGCCGCCAAACCAATTGGATTTGTGGACTACGCCGACGATATTATGGTACTTGACCCAAGGTGCTCTTCTGGCCCGGAGCATGGTTGGGAAAATCGGCGATTCCGGACTGAGTGAATCGATACTCGTGGACGTGGTAACCAGTTCGGTGTTGCGAAATAGGTTCGGATTTTGGCGAATGAGCGAATTTCCGATATCGGTAATACTGCTAGGCAACTTAATCAGTTTTCGCCCGACCCAGCGGGTGTAATCGTTCGAATAGTTGCTTCCGCGATGCGGTGTGCCGATTGTCACGACCCGTTTAATGGCGTTGTTAGGGTGAAAAAAGAGAGCCGCGGCCAGTCGCTGGCGCTCCGTTTCCTCTCCTTTGACTTTTTCAAACGGTTCATCGCTGAGGATTCGCCAAAACTCCTCGCCACTCTCAAGGGTTTGCAAACGCGATACAAGTCCGCCCATACTGTGTCCGACCAGGACCATATGGTCAAGAACGGGATGAATAGCGTTCGGATCGAGTGTTCGCCGCAATTCAAATAGATCGCTTCGCATTTGCGTAGCGCTTATCCAAAATGGTTGACCGGTTGGATACTGATAAAACCAAAATTGGTAGTTGCGGCGGAGTTCCTGAAAGGACCTCAGGTCATTGAACATGGGCATCCACGTCAGCGGACTTGACCAAAGGCCATGCACCATGACTACTGGGATGCGATTGGGATCGTACGGCTCTAGCATATATATGCCTCGCAGCTTCTCCGTTTTGTGAGGGTCTCGGAGACCCAACGTACTGTTGGTCTGTTCGCGAAATTTGGGGTTATCCAAAAAGTAGGCGAGTGGGGTGCTTAAGTCTGACTGCAAAGGGACTTTTCGATCGTTCAATTCGATGTCGGTCGAATCCAGCGGATCGTGCAATTCCAGAACACACGGATGACGATGTTGAGAGTCTCGCGAGGTATGCACAGTTGGCGACGTTACGCGAAGCAGAGCCGTCACAGGAAAGGACAGTCCCTCAGGATAGAATTTTTCTATTGGACTCTCACCTGCGTGCGACTTTCTGACAGCGATCATCGGCACGCCGACCCCGTAATTGACGTTAGCGGTCTGCAGCACATTTACCTTCAGTTCGCTGCAAAACTTCAACTCATCAAAATCATCATCATGCCACTTGCCTCGCGATACAACTTGAACGTCATAATCTTTCTTGGAAGTTGTGATCCTGTAACTATTTCCCGGCCTCAATTTTCCTTGCTTGCTAACCATACTCAAGGTGGACTCGAGGGCTGCGTTGTAAAGATCGCATGCTCCGCGGAACTGGGGATCATATGGATTTCGAGACACATCCAATTCAGGACAAAAGAGGTACAAGTACGCGTTGCTGACCGCTACGGTATACATGTCCAAGGCCTGTCCCTCGCGATGCGCACGTTCGGACTGTTTGCCGATGGTATAAGCCAGTTCTGAAATCGCATAGATTTTTTCTGCGCCTTTTTCGTCCATTGCAAGCTCCTGCAATTGGATGAGGCACTCCTCTGGGTCGCTCTTGTAAACGTCCAGAAGCGCGTAGTGTCGCAGCAAAGTTGTCGTGCGAGGAGTGACTTGCGGCCCCGACCGCGACATCAGATTCAGGGATTCCGTTAGCGGGTTGATTGGATTTTGTCGAACTTGCACATATTTTTGAGTTGCGCACCCTGTGTTTATCATGGCCAGACAAACCGCAAAAAACAAAACGAAGCTTCGAGGGCGACCCACACGTCTCCCTGAAACTTGATTCTTTGTCGTGCTTTGCCCTGCCCAAACAGCCATCTACGTCATCGATCTCGCCACGAATGAATGCATTCCAAAAAGCAATCCCAATCTCTCTGAGGACGTTCATAGCAATCTGGCGGTATTCCCAGCAATGGCAATGAGCCAAGATTAGCACTTTGGGTAAAAAGGGCAATTTGGCTTGAAAGTGACGAAGCTCTTTTCCTATCCTCGATCCCATCGCAATATCGCAAAAATCATGATCGCCAGGTAGTGGCAAAGGCTGGCGACAATAACCATCAAATGCCAAATGGCGTGATAGAAGAATGATCGATGGTCATTCTGCAAAAACACGACTCCAACGGTATACAAGACTCCACCCAGTGCCATCATCCCAAAGCACTCCATCGAAACATAGCCGAAGAGTACCATGCTAGGGACCCAACCCAACAAAATGTAGGACACCGAAGTCATGTTGTTGATGCGGTGCCTCGAAAACACTTTGGAGTAAAACCCCGTTGCCGCAGCACCCCATACGAATGCCATGAGTAGGCTGCGAGGCCAGCCAGCTAGGTACGACCAAATAAACGGGGTAAAAGTACCAGCAATTAACGTGTAAACGAAGCCTTGGTCAAGTGTCCGACAACGATGACGCCAGTTGGGATCGCGGATCGCATGGGATAACGTTGAGAAGAGATACATGGCTGCTAGGCTGACACAATAGATGATGCACGAAGCGACTAGGTCCCTGTTTTTTTCAAGCGCCAGTCGAGTCAATACAAAGCCAGCTGGCAAACTGAGAAGAAATCCTAAGCCATGCGTCCAAGCATTCACCGTTTCTTGTGAAGCATTGTCTTCAGCCCAATGTATAGCCATAAATCCCTTTTCTGAAGCTAGCCGGCATTGAAATGTCACTAGGGCAATCGACTTTTTGGCCGAAGGACATGTTCATGGAAACCGCCTCCAAAAACTGCACCGGTAATCGGGGCGATTATATACACCGTCAGCCAGCTTGGGTCAGACATTCCGGGGATTGCAACTTGTCCCCAGCCAGCCAAATACGCAAAAAATCTTGGTCCAAAATCTCGTGCAGGATTGAAACCAGCTTGCGTCAGTGGAGCCAAGACGGAGATCAAGGCGGAGACCGTCAGTCCAATAAACACAGGGGCAAGATTGCTTTGAGGCCTTGCGTTGTTGCTGGCATCCGTTAGGGAGAATACGACAATCGAAAGGATCGCGGTTCCCAAGAACTCTGCTATCCATGCTTGACCATGAGAAAATCGCATTCGAAGTTTGTCGTGTTGAACCGAATCAAAAGGGGAATTTCCAGCGGCTAGCCCTCCAGGGTTAGGAAAATACTCGCCGTAACACATAGCGGTCACGACGCTTTCGGGCTCTCCCCGCGTCAGTTGTTTTTCGAGTTCCTTGGCTGCGATAAAGCCCGAGAAAAGGTAATACAAAATAGCCGCAGCGGTGAAGGCGCCTAGCGTTTGTGCGAACACATAAGGCAGGACGAGTCGCCTAGAATGTCGCCCCCACACGGCAAACGCGATGGTCATTGCAGGGTTAATGTGCGCACCACTTATCGAATCGACCGTAAAAATAGCAAGCATGATTGCGATTCCCCATACAACCGCAACTTGCCAAACCCCGCTTTGAGCATCAAGCAAAACCGCCGCGTGGACTGTGCCGCAACCGATCAAGACAAGCAACAAGGTGCCGAACCATTCGGCTACCATGAGTCTCCACAACGAAGCTGACGGATTGGACATGAATACAACAGCGTTCGGTCAAAGGCTGAAACAGGGAAGTTAAACCCAAAAGAGTATACACTGCCATGACCTCGTTGTTCGCGGGCGACGCTCGAACAATCGCTGTGCAAAATGTCTTCCTTTAGCTTAAACTAATGCCCAACGGTCGCTCCCACCCACTCCTCAAGAGAACGATTTTTACTCATGCTGCAAATATTCCGGCTATTGCCAGGCATTGCACTCGTGCTTTCCACGCATCTTGTTTGTTTCGGCCAAGAAAAGAAGGAACCAGCCAGAGAGGCTAGACGATCGCCACTTGATCTTCCTGACTCGGTGGAAGGCCAACCGGGGGTGGGCACGCTTCGGCAGGCTGACTGGTTTCGCAATTTATGGAATTCGAAGCGCCAGGAGTGGGCCAAATCTACCGAAGTAGATCAAGGAGCGTTGGTGCTTTTAGGTGATTCCATCACTCAGGGCTGGCCCAAGCTCGATGGCTACTTTCCTGGTGTCAAGATCGCGAATCGTGGAATTAGCGGAGACACAACTCGCGGAATGTTGATTCGACTCAACCAGGACGTGCTTGCACTCAATCCGAAAGGAGTCGTCTTGTTGATGGGGACCAATGATCTGGAGGAAATGGCGGAGCCGGAATCCATCGCGAGTAACGCAACCGCAATCGTGAAGGAATTGAAATCGCATAACAGCAAAATGCCTATTGTTCTTTGCTTGATTTTCCCAAGCTCTGAATCCAAGTCACGGCCAACGGCCAAGATTCAGGCAACCAATAAGTTGCTTGCGCAAGCTGTCCAAGGCGATCCTCAAATTACGGTGTTGGACACTTTCAAACTTTACGCCAACGAAGCGGGAGACGCGAAACTTGAAGAGTTTCCCGATTTACTCCACTTGAACAAAGTTGGATACGATAAATGGGCGTCAGCGTTGCGACCGTTGTTGGCCACGCTCGGTTTTTTGGAAACAGAAGATGACAAGTTCGAAGTGGAACCAGGCTTTACAAGTCTCTTTAACGGCAAAGACCTTACGGGATGGGAATTTCGCGGGAAGACACCTGCGAACGAGTCTATCCGTTTTGGAGGCGAGACAAGGACCCCTGATGGACGTTATGTTGCCATCCACGGTCGCTTGGTCGTCACAACACCGTCGGAGGGGAGCAGGATTCAGCAGCTTTGGACGACGAAGGAGTTTCCAACGGACTTCGTTTTAAAACTCGAATTTCGAGCGACACCAAATGCGGACAGCGGTGTTTTCATTCGAAAACCGCAGCTTCAATGCCGAGACTACCCACTGGCAGGCCCTTACAAAGGACTTAAAAACTACCACCCCCAAGATTGGAATGAACTGATTGTCAAGGTGGAGGGAGGCGTTGCGCACTGCTCTTGTAACGGAGAAACCTTGGAGGCGGCCTTGAACGTACCACCCACTGGGCCAATCGGACTAGAAGGAGATCGCGGTCAAATGGAATATCGACGAATCCGATTGCAGGAACTGAAACCTTGATCTAAGAGATGCTAACTGTCGAAATTGGCTTTCGATTTGGCAATTCATACAAAAGTAGGTTTTTGCGTGCAAAGTGATGCAGTTGGCCTTGGATTGTTTTTTATCTGTAGTATTATTCAACATAGAGAGTCTCGCCCAACTTTTTAACCCGTTTCTTAAACGTTTGGCTGTAATTCAGCCGCGACGCGAGTTCCTGATCAGGAGATTCTTTTAGATGACCAATCCCCTAGTATTTGTTGTAGATGACGACGAAGGCTCGCGGAATTCGATAGAGTGCCTTTTCAATGTTCATGGAATTAGTTGTTCTACCTTTGAATCCGCAGAGAAATTCCTCGAAGGCCGAACAGAGCAGCCGATTGGATGTGTTGTAACCGACCTTAACATGCCAGGTATGTCCGGCCTGGATCTGTTTCAAAAGACACGCGAATTGGGTTGGACCATTCCCACCATTATCGTGACAGCGTTTGGTGAAGTAGCCTCGTGCGTGCGCGCGTTTAAATCAGGCATTCTTGACTACCTGGAAAAGCCAGTTCCTACGGAAGCGTTGATCACACGGGTGAAAGAATGTTTGGCAGCCAGTCAGCAAGCATGTGAAATGGAGCTTTCCAAGCAAGACGCAAAAGTTAAGCTGAAAAAGCTTACCAACAAGGAAAACGAAGTTTTGGAACTCTTGGTCGCAGGAAACTCGATGAAGAACATTGCAGCGGAATTTGGGACGAGTTTTCAAGCAGTATCGAGACATCGACAACGCATTCTTGAAAAGCTAGGTGTCGAAGGAGATGTTTCGCTGGCGCGTTGGGTTTTGGATCATCGCAGACTTACCGTAACAAAGTGAACCGCAACGATTCATGCAGGGTGAAACCGCCATTGAAGGCAAGAGTAGGGTGAAGCGCGAGAAGCAATTGCATAATTCCGTTCACCCTCCCCGGCCTTTGGCCGACCCTCCCCAACGGTAACTTTAGTTGAAAATCAGCGAGACGCGTCCCGCTTCAGTCCGCAACCTGCGGTTCTATCACTCGCTTGTTCTGCCAGCCCCCATGCAAGTAGCGCAACGTAAAGATAACGGCAAGCATAACCACCCATACCGCGATCACCCACCACCAATAATAGAGTCCATCCAATCCGGTCCATCGATTGACGAGGACTCCTCCGATGACCGTCGTTGCCCCAGCAAAAATATGGCCGCCTAACACAAAGCGTGTGTCCCCAGCACCCTTCAGCGCCCCAACGAAAACGGTCTGAAAGGCGTCAAACACGCAATATCCTGCTATGAAGTAAAGAAGCGGTCGCAGGAGGGGTTTCATTGTTTCAAATCGTTCCGGGTCGGTATCCACTGCATACACCGTCATAATCCAATCTGGGAACCCGCCATATAGCACCACGAAAATCATGCTATAAGCGATACCAATCAAGAGCCCACTGAATACCATCCGTTTTGCTGTGTCGACTTGTTCTCGCACTAAGTACTTGGCAACCAGTACGCCGGTGGCGGTACCAAGTCCAACCAACGGAATGAAGGCGATCAGGTTCACACCCAAAGCAAGTGTCGTTGCGTCCGCTTCAAGTTCGCCAAGTCGACCGACGATCATCATGATGGAAGCAAAGCAAACAGCCTCAGCCACAACAGAAACCCCAGCAGGCCAACCGAAATGAATCAGGCGTTTCATCAAAGGGAAATCCCACTTCAGCAACTCCGCTAATCCAGCTCGGTTCGAACTAAGCGTTTCGGGATCGACATAGACGCCAGCCACTTTGTTCTTGAGCTGAAAGTCCTTCCTCGCAACAAAAGCCAAAATGACCAATTTTAATATCAAGGCGATGCTGCTAGCCATAGCTGCACCTCGAACCCCAAGCACTGGGCATCCGAAGGCTCCAAAGATCAGGATATAGTCTAGGACTCCATTGACGACCGTGACGACCATATCCGTGTACAGCAGAATCATCGACCTGCCGCTTCCCGAAAACAAACCCACCAATGCAGAAGCGATGATGGTTGCCCAGGTGCCAGGAATCAACCAAACAAAATACACGGCCTCTTGGCGAGCCAGGTTTTCAGAGTGCCCGATGGCTGAAAACAATGTCTCTGCGTAAAATCCGACCAATGCAAGCAGGGGGCCCACACACAGTCCTAACAGAATTCCTTGCCAGACGACTTGCAGAGCGCGGGTCGGGCGTTTGGCTGAAAGGTATTGAGCAACAAAAGTGTTGGTGTATCCACAAACCCCCATCGGCAGACAATTGATTGTCCAAAGAATCGTTCCCGCGCCCATGGCTGCCGCAGCGCTCGATGCAGAAAAACGAAACAGGAGCAAGCGATCCACGAACAAGGTCAACGAAAACAGCCCCGTCGACAACATGAGCGGCCATGCGGTTGCGAGTACCTCGGTCAAGTCTTGGCGCAATTTGGAGTTCATGAGCGGTGAAACAGGTGACCCGTCTTGGCAATGAATACATCCTCTAGGCTTGGCCGACCAATTGAGACACTCGAGGCAAACGCTTTCGTCTCGTCGACAACTGCTGAGAGGGAGGACGAGGCTTTCGGGGTCGTTATCCGCACTTGTTGATCAAGGATCTTCGAATCTATGCCTAAACGTTCATTTAAGATCTGCGCAACAGCTTTCGGATCATTCGTAGAAATGCAAACAACCACTTCCCCGGTCTCCGATCGCAGGTTTTCCGGGCGATCGCAAGCTACCATCACGCCGGCATTGAGGATTGCGATGCAGTCGCATTTGTCGGCTTCGTCCAGCAGGTGGGTAGTGAGAATTATGCTCGTTCCATAACTGTCTCGCAATTGCGTTAACGCTTGCCAAAGATCAAGGCGAGCAGCCGGGTCCAAGCCGGTGCTCGGCTCGTCGAGCAACAAAACCTTGGGGCGATGAAGCAGTCCCTTTGCTAGTTCTACACGTCGTTTCTGTCCGCCAGAGAGTTTCTCACTGCGAATATTCAGCTTGTCCGTTAGCCCCATCATGCTCACAAACTCGTCGATACGTTTGTCCCTTTCCGAGCCTGACAATCCGTACAAGGCCGCTTGGCAACGGATATTTTCTAGAACCGTCAGTTTGCGGTCCAGCGATGGAGATTGAAAGACAACTCCGAGTTGCTGTCTGACTTGGGAGGTGTTCGATTGAGTGCACCAGCCGAGGACTTGGATGGATCCAGTCTGAACACGAGTCAAGGTCGAGACGAGTCGAAACAGAGTCGACTTGCCGCTCCCGTTCGGCCCAAGGATCCCAAAGACCTGCCCAGCAGGCACTTCAAACGACAAACCATCTAGCGCAGTAACTTCTTTGTAACGATGGGTAACATTCTTTACGGAGAGTGCAGAGTTGTCATTCCCATGGATCGCTATCACTGAATACCCCAACGCAAGACAACGAGTAACATGATCGCAGGCAGATATATCAGCGAACTGTGCAATAGCTTTCTGGCTGTTTGATTGTTGCGGTCGTTCAAGAAGCGAAACGACGCAGCAGCCTGTCCCAAACATGCGACTGCACCCAAGACTGCGACAATCCACGTGGTTGTTGAAACGGGATGCAAAACGGCAATCGATAGAGGAATGAGCAAGCACGCCGGAACAATTGCATGCCAGCCTGCCGCGATTCCCGTCGGTTCCACTTTCGTCAACATTCGAAAGCCAGCTTGCGCGTATTGATCACGATAGAGCCATGCGATCGCCATGAAATGCGGAAACTGCCACAAAACCACAATCGCCGTCAGAGCCCAGCCATCCAAGTCCCAAAGTGATCCACCCGCAGCGGTCCAACCAATCATCACGGGCAAAGCTCCAGGTAAAGTCCCAACGGCCGTGTTCCACCAGGAAAGCGTCTTCATCGGCGTATAGACCCAACAGTAGATGGTCCAAGTCGCGAGTCCGCATAACATTGCTTCCAAGTTCGCACCGAACCAAAGGTACAGGCTACCAAAGACGAACAAAAGCCAACCAAAGGCCGCCGCTTCAAACGCTGTCAACCGACCACTTGGTAACGGTCGTTTTTGAGTGCGTGGCATCAACGCATCTCGCTCTCTCTCCAACCACTGATTAAGCGTACTCGCGCTGCCAGCGATCATCCCCGTCGCGATCAAGGTATTGAGCCAAACGGTCCAGGGTACAACTGTGCCGTTGATCTGTTTGGCCGCCAACATGGCAACTCCAACCGTCAACAAGATCATGAGCATGATCCGCGGTTTTGTAAGCGCCATGTAGTCATTCCACCAAGTAACAGTCGCGACCTGTTCGTTAATTGGATGCGCCGCGGGCGATTCCAAAGCGGTTGCACTGGAAGAGGAAAACAATGTGCTCATTCAACGCCTACACTAACTGCTTCGAGCGGACGGTTTTTTGTGACAAGTTTCTCAGATTCAACACACTTTGGCTGGACCGATTCATAGTCTGCACAATGTCGATACGTTCGACAAGCCATCCAAAGAGAACAAACGATCATCAGTGAGCCCGTCGCTTGATGACCCGTGACGATCATCGACTCCCAAAACCCTTTGCCCTGCACTACGTACCTGGCCAGCCAAGGGGTCAACTCAACCCATGGCGTTGCGTAGTTTGCAATCCAAGTTGCCAAACCAAGCAGAATTTGAATTAAAACAATCAACAGCAGTGCGTTCGACGGGCTTCGAAGTTCAGGAGAATTCTTGTTCCATGATCGTCGAACGAGAATTGCGGCTCCAAAGACAGCGACTAGGATAAACGTCGCCATAAGGAGGTGGGTGTGCACGAGCGACATAAAAAACACTGGGCTCCATGTTGGTACCGAATGTCTTAAGTGCGCTCCGACAAACAATTGAGCTACCGATAGAAAGAGTAATAGAACAGCGATTCGCCTCAGACCGTTTCCTCCTCGTGTTCGATCTGCCACACGCCAACGCTTCGAGGACGCCATCGCGATGAAACAACCGAGTGCAAAAACCAACGGTCCAGAACATCCGTGAATCATGGCCAGAGTTCTCGCATCAAACAGAACTCGAACACCTCCCAAGACCCCTTGCGAAATGATCGCTGCTAGAAACAAAAAGCAAGTCCCTACCACCCAGCGCCGGCGTTCGGTCCGTGTTGCCACCACACAAAGACCGATGGCAATTAGGCCTACAATCGAGGCGAGCAATCGATGCCCATGTTCGACGAAAAGGTCAAACGGACCGTAGATCCACGCCGAAATGGGATAAAGGAAAAGATTGTATCCAAATGTGCCTGGCCAATCGGGAACCGCCATTCCTGCGTCATGCGTGGTCACCAATCCACCCAGCCAAATCAATGGAAAGGTCAGCAATGAGACCAGCATAGCCCAGCGAAAGAGCCAAGGCGAATGTGCATCAATCGGATTGCGCATGGTTCTCCCCCTTGTTTTTCGTTACGAGCGCACCTGCCCGGTCGAGATCCGAAAGGGAGAAAACGTATTCTACGAGGTCCCGAATCCCTTCTTCGGGAATACCGGGATTGTCGTTTTCTTTTTTCGCTATGGCCGGCATTGGACTTCCTTCGATCCCGAGAAGAATTCGCAGGTAAATGTCCTCGCGCGTCGGACCGCCACGGAATACCCCGAGAGTCAGGTTTCTGGAACTATCGATAACGGGTTTGAGGACCCCGAACTTTTTCATTCGTTTCCACTCCACTTTTTTCGTCGGGTCAATGCCCGCTCGGATGGTCCAATCCTTGGTCCAATCATCGAAATCTTGCGATATCCCTTTGCCGTTTCCCGCCTTGCCGTGACACTTTGAACAAGCGGTCAGTTCGCTCAGAAAAACAGTTTCCCCACGCTCGATCGATGCTTGTCGTTCCACTGAGGTCATGGAAGAGTTTAGGTTCGGCGGGGTAACTGCGTAAGTACCAGCCAATGACCAACTTTCGGCCACTTTGGATGCAATCTGCAATGGCAATTCACTGCCAATCTCTTCGTTTACGATGGCAGCAATGAGCCGACGTTCCACTTCCCCGCGAATAGCAAGAAACTGAACATAGTAAGCTAGGGCATCGACATCGTCGGCGAATTCTATCGAACGGTTGAGTGTTCCAAAGGCCGGCATCGCCGTGCCAGGTAACCCATTCTCAAGGGTCCGAACCAAATCGGCATGTGTTGGTTTTTTGCCGATGGGAGTCGATTTGAATTTGAAAGATCCCCGTCGAAAGTCGCGAGGATAGGGAGCAAGCAAGGCGGAAGCCGGTCCCATTCCATCGCCCGTCGTTCCATGGCACTGGACACAATGTTTTCGATAAAGGCCGCGTTCCACCTTGGCCTCGTTTCGTCCGACTGGGCCAGCAGCCCGGGTAACTTTCTCCATATCGACGGCAGCTGCGATTCCACTTGGCCATTTGGGGGAATCCGAAGATCCAAACAATTCGTTCACGTAGATTTGAGCCGACCGCCCCGATTCCTCAATTTGCTGATCCGAAAATTCTTGCGAAAGGCTGGCTACATGCAGCTCATTTGTGCGAAAGGAAAGCTCTTGAGGCGTGCAACCCAAAACGCAAAACAAGCCGAGTAGCTGAATTCCTGAAAATTCAAATCTCTTCTGATTTCTCACGAATTCAGCTAGAACCCAGTCCCAAACTGGGAAAGTGTTAGGAGAGTTGAAATTGGGGCAGTCTTTTTTCTTAAATAACATTCGAAATCGCTTTGGCTCACCGTACATAGGACGGGAGGTAACCGGGCTCAGACATCAAAATGCAACTGAAGAAAGTCTCCCATAAATCCCCCAGAAACGAAGTGCCAAATCGACGCATAGCCACGAATTTATTGGCACTCCTCGCTGATAGCATCGTTTCACTGAGCACGAGCACAGTTGTCGGTTTGTGGGTACTGGCGATTGGCGAGGAGTGTCAATTTATTGGCTATAAACGTGCCACGATGGGATTTCGCCCAAACGACCGCGTCCGCCGCGTCAAGCTATCGCGAGGTGCCGGAGGGAAGCCGGGGCGCAGGCAAATTCGGCAAACCCGGAAGTGGAATTCCAGGTTGACCTACTGGAACAGATTGCCCAGCCGTCACGCTCTTTCCGTCGACGAGACTCCATCGTTTCCCGCTTAGTCCAATGGATGCATTCCATTTCAGGTCAGGCAAAAGGAGCAGGGAAGTAATGCTCGAGCCATTGATCTTGGCACTTCCCCATTCCGTATCTACGGAAACGACCTTGAGATCGGTCGCGCCAGTGATCGAGTCACCATTCTTCAAAATAATCGTGGTCGATGTATCTTCGCCCGTTGCCAGCTTGACACCGGCAACTTCGGACAAAGGCACGCTGGCTTCGCCAAAGGCTGTTCGAATAGGCAGCAACGTGACTTCAGTCAACGTCCCAGTGATCTTTTGGCCCCCCATCAATTCAACTGTGACCGTCAACGGTGCCATTTTGGTAACCGACGCAGCCGGAGTTCGCACGGCGGTTGCTGTGGCTTCACCATCTTGAGCCACGAGGATCGAAGCATTTGCACCAACAGAAACCAACGTGCAAACCAACAAAAGACGCGACATGTTCATGATTGTGACTGACGAAATGAGGTAATTAGGCTTTCGAGCCGGACGCCATCCGCGTTCCATTCTCCTCAGTTTAGTTGGATAATTAACCTCAGCAAGGAGGATTCCTCGTTTTGGCGTTCTGTCTAGCTGTACGGTAACTTTCGCATTCCGCTCGGTTTTCGACACAGGCGATACCGTCGTCTAGCTGCAATGGAAAACGCCAACCCCTTAGACAGAAAAGCTTGAATTAGGAATTAGGCTGCTTCGTAGCATGACAAAAAACGTCGCCGCTTCATCCAAACTTCATCCAATTTCACACGGCCACCGTGTTGCAAGTTGAGTTGACCTACGGCTAAACTTGGCGAGGGGAAACGCATTGAATGCACCCGTAAGCCAATGCAAGCTGACCCCATCGGCTGACGCTTGTCATCCGCGATGTACTTCATGATTGATTTGGAGACTTTTTATGTTGAGTCGATTGGTTCTTGCGTTGGCGATACTGTTGATCGCTGCAGGGGAGAGTTTTGGTGACTTGATATTTTCCGAGACGTTTGGCACGCCCAATGGCAACACTCTTCTAACTGCGTTTAATGGCGGCACAAATGGTGTTGGGTTAACCTTCAGTGGATCTGGTGACGTTCGAACGACCACTGCTAGTTCAGGGTATAGTACGTTTGTAAATGGTACATCGACTGCCGCTTCTGGAAGTGGCAATGTGTTTCTCACTAGTAATGTTAATGCTTCATTGATCATTGGAAACATCAATACAACTGGCTTCGATACTGGTTCTATCAGTCTTAATTTTGGCGCCTTTAAATCGACTACCGCATCAGATTTAACGCACTTGATCGTAGCCTTCAGTACGGATGGAAGCAACTTTACGAATCTAAATTCACTGATCCCTGCGCAGCCGACGGGAAGCGGAACAGCCATCTGGAGAGGTTTGGCGCTTCTGCCAACAAATCTAACCAATTCAAGTACTCTTTCACTTCGGTTTACAAACACAAGCTCTACCGTTCAGGTCCGTCTAGACGACATTTCACTCTCAGGTACGATTACCGCGGTTCCCGAGCCAACAGCCATCGCTATGATCAGCATTATTGGTTGCGCCGGTTTGTTGGCGTCCTACCGGCGTCGCAAGCTTAATCCAAAGGTTGCATAAACGCATTTTGCTCGACCGGTGGTCGTTGCTTTAAGGCGAGCCACATTGGAGTATCCTGACGCGCTGGGTTTGACGTTGTGGTGCTTGACTTAGGGGCGACGTCCCGTTCGTTTACCTAGCCAGCCCAAACGGATAGGCGGGGCTATTCAAACTGATTCACGTTTGACGTCACGACTCAAGAATCCTCCGGACGAGCTCGCAAATCCAAAACCAATCTGACAAGTTGGGCCACCGATTCCACTCGTAGTTTCCTTGTGATCCGACTGCGATGGACTTCCACGGTCTTTGTGCTAATCCCAAGCAGCTTGGCTATTTGTTTTGTCAGGTTGCCAGCTACAACGAGCTCAGCAATTTCGCGTTCCCGAATCGTCAGCGATTGCATCCGTTCAGCAAGTTCACTCTCCCTTTGCACGTGTTCCTGACGTATTAATTCATTCGCAATCATTTTCCGGACGGTGTCAATAAACACTTCGTGATGAAATGGCTTTTCGATCACGGTAATTGCCCCCATCTTCATTGCCTCGACTGCCAACGCAACCGTTCCATACCCTGTTATTAGTAAGAACGGTACCATTCCAAATCGACGCCGAACCTCCTGAACCAACTTCAAACCCGACATTTCCGGCATCTGAAAGTCGACCACAAGGCAACCTGGGTTGGATCCATCCCAGCTGTCCAAGAATTGTTGCCCCGAAGAATATGTTTGAGAGGCAATTTCAGCTTTCCGCAGGACGAAAGACATCGATTCCCTCATTCCATCGTCATCGTCCACTACATAAACGATCGCGTAATTGCTCACAATTCAACCTGGCTTTCGACGATCCGAGTTCGATTGCAAATGGAACAGATAATTAAGTTCGGTAAACCCTATTGCCCAACTTACTCGTTTGCGTACGCTGTAAAAAGTGACTATTTGTAAGCATTGGCTCAAATCAATCGACCGCTAGGACGCGCTGGGGTAGCTCTTTATTTGATTGTAGCCAAGGTTTTAGATTATAGCCAAGCTTGCGGAGAAATGGTTTATGTTGTCAGAGCCGAATCGGCCGACACACGTCGGCGATACCGTGAAAAATGAAACGGCGCTCGAATTGCGACTTTTGGAAGCTGTTAATCACGGGATCGTAGCGACGAATACCAAAGGCGAGGTCACTTTCTGGAATCGTTTCTCAGAACAATTAACGGGTTTCCCTCCCTCCGCCGTGGTTGGCCGTTCCATTCTTGATCTGGTTTTTCTACCGCCGGACGATCGGCAAATCCTACAGCTACAATTCCAGGAGGGAGGGAGCTGGCAAGGAGATTGTCAATTTAGACCTTGTAAAGTCGGTTTGAGTTCGATTCCCGTCCGACTTAGCATCTCGCCACTGAGAGATTATTCCGGCGTTCTTTCGGGGTCCGTTGTTTCGTTTCATGATCTATCCAATCGGAATGCAATCGTGCAGAAAATGGCGATTGCCCTAGCGCATGAGATCAACCAACCCTTGGGGGCCATCAGCAATTTTGTAGGAGGACTCATATGTGGTCTGGAGAAGTCCAATTCAAAGGACTCCAAGGATGAGGAGTTGTGCCATACGCTGAAGCTCATCCATTCGGAAGCCATCAGGGCAAGTCAGATCGTTAGTCGACTGCGGAAATCCACATCTAAGGACTGACCGAACATTGAATCGATCAACTTAACGAAGCGAAAAATGAAGACGGTAGTTGGATTCGTGGGAATTCGGACTAGACCTAATTGAGTCCTTACCGGAGCTAGGGTTTCCCGTAGTACAGAAATTGTCGATTCGACGAAACTATTTGCTTTGGTGTTCCGCCAAAACCCGATGATCATCTCAAGCGTCTCGGAGTCTTCGTATTCATCACTTGAGTGTTGAACCATATGGCAGCTTCTCATTCCCTTCCTAAAGTTTATGTAATCGCAAACCGTGCGGAAGCTCAGGAAATGATCTCTCGGGAGCTGAATGCTGAACCGATGGAACTGATACCCGTGAGGAATGAACAGCAGTATTTCGAAGTACTGGACGACATTCAAGCTGGATGTATTTTAGTGGAAGTCAATTCGAATCCAATCGAGGAGTTGAACACCATTGCCTCTCTCCGAGCAAGGCAACGTCGCATGGAAGTCATCGCATTCAGCGATCAATGGCAAGTTGCTACGGCGGTTCAAGCCATCAAGATGGGTGCCGTCGAAATATGCGAATTCCCTACTTCGCAATACCAACTCAGAAACGCCATTTACCAAGCGATCCATGGCAATCGAGATTTTCGTCAAAAGGATGAAGTCATTCCAAAATGCATTTTGGAAAAACTATCGGTAGACGAAGCGATTATCTTGCGTTTTATGGCTCTTGGACATACAGCTAAGCAAGTTGGTGCAACCTTGGATATCAGTGTTCGCACTTTTCACTATCGCAAAAAATCGCTGCTGCGAAAACTGGGTGTGAACAATCGTGCAGGAGTGATGAAGTTGATTGGTCGATAGAAAATGGGGGCTTTTTTCCTCGAGGGAATCGAATTGGTTCGGCGGGAGCCTCACCGCCTCCCCCCGCCCGGCAACGCTGTGACTCTTTTCCAACTACGGTTCCTCAGGTTAAGGGGGAGTGTGTCTCCCTCTACCTTGTTTGGCGTTCTATGGACTTAGTACCATAGCAAGAACCGCGAGCAAATCAGTCTTAGCCACGATTTGAGCATTGGTCTCCGGGGCTATTTGGGGCAACCGAGAATGCGCGATAAAGTTTGACTTCGTAGCAGGCTTGGTTTCTTCCGTTCGAAGCGGCCAATAGGCGTGCTGCCCGTCTACAATTCGGAGTTTGCCATTGTGCTTGCGAGCCAATTGCTCGATTCGCCTTGCGTCGGTAAACGTGAAAGCAATATAGCCGTCCTCGATGCCAATGTATCTTATGGACCATAAGGCAGCGTCCATTCTCAACTCCGCAACATCCAACAACCTCATTGCGACGACTGGCAATGGTCCGAAACGATCGGTCAATTCCTGACGTATCTCGGTAATCGCATGGACATCCTGAAGCCGACTCAGTCGTCGGTACACGTCGATCTTGTGACGCATTTCCGGGATGTATTCGCTGGATAAATACGCTTCTATCGGCAAGTTCACTTCCACGTCGATTTTGATCTTCGGCGGCTGGCGAGTCAGCTGACGAACGGCGCCCTCAAGCAGTTGACAGTAAAGCTCATAGCCGACCGTGGCAATGTGACCGCTCTGCTGCGTTCCAAGTAAATTGCCAGCTCCGCGGATCTCTAAATCGCGCATGGCAATTCCAAACCCAGCACCCAGCTGAGAATACTCTTCGATAGCATGCAGTCGTCGGGCCGCATCAGGATTCAGGCTGCGGTTGCGATCGACCAAAAGATAGCAATGAGCCTGATTCTTGTAACGCCCCACTCGACCTCGCAGTTGATGCAGTTCGGACAGACCGTAACGGTTCGCTTCGTCGATGAAGATGGTGTTAGCATTGGGAATGTCCAAGCCGCTCTCGATGATGGTGGTGGCCAAAAGAATATCCGCCCGATGATCGATGAAATCGAGCATTACTTGTTCCAGGACCCCTTCGGCCATCTGACCATGCCCGATGAGAATCCTGGCCTCCGGTGCTATCCGTTGCAATCGAGCGGCTATGGAATGCATGTCTTCGATCCGATTGTGGACAAAGAAGATCTGGCCGTCCCGATTCAACTCTCTCAAAATGGCATTGCGAATAAGCGCGTCATCAAATCGTACGACCCGCGTTTCAACGGCCATGCGCTCTTCTGGAGCCGTTTCCAAATTGGAAATGTCGCGGACTCCAAGCAACGACATATGCAAGGTGCGTGGAATCGGCGTGGCGGAGAGCGTGAGAATATCCACCATGGAGGCCGATTTTTTCATCCGCTCTTTTAGCTCGACTCCAAACTTCTGTTCTTCGTCGATGACCAACAGGCCCAAATTAAAAAACTGCACGTCCGCCGATGCGAGGCGATGCGTTCCGATCACAATGTCGACCTGACCATGCGCTAAACGCCGCAAAGTCTCCTTTTGCTCAGCCGCGGTTTCAAAGCGACTTAGTTTGGCGATTTCGAATGGAAATTCCACCATGCGTTTTTTGAACGTTTTGTAATGCTGTTCCGCCAGGACCGTCGTTGGCACGAGGACACCAACTTGATAACCGCTTTCGACCGCTTTGAAGGCCGCACGCATCGCGACCTCCGTTTTTCCAAATCCAACGTCGCCACAAATTAGCCGTTCCATTGGCCGAACACTCATCATGTCCGCCTTCGTGGCGGCAATTGCTGTGATTTGGTCCGCCGTTTCTTCATAGGGAAAGGAGCCGTCGAACTGGCTTTGCCAAACAGAATCGGGCTTGAATGCAATCCCAGTGAGATGTTTGCGCTGGGCCTGCAATTCCAAAAGTTCGGCCGCCATGTCGGTAACCGCCTTTTCTGCCGCGATCTTCTGTCGGACCCAAGCTTGGCTGCCGATGCGAGCCAGTTTCGGTCTGGCTTTTGTCGCCCCCACATAGCGTTGCACTAGATCGATCTTGCTGCTTGGGACATAGAGTTTAGTGCCACCGTCAAACTCGATGGTCAAATGTTCAAACTTCTGTCCCTGCTTTTCGATCAACTCCATACCTCGATACACTCCGATACCGTGCGAAAGATGGACGACTAAGTCCCCCTCGCGAAGATCTAGGAAGCTGTCGATCGCCCGTGAGGCAAGTCTGCGTGACGAACGGCGAAGTGTCGAACGCTTAAGCAATTGATTGACTGTGAGTACAAACGGTCCCTTCGGTTGCAGTTCAAATCCGCTGCTGAGCAATCCTAGTTCAAGCCTCACCCGTCCCGCCTTAAATGCATCGCTGTGTTGCATCAAATCGTTGAGGCGGCTCAACTCCCCTTCGTTAATGCATGCGATCAACGCCGAACGGTCGCTTCCCAAAGCCCTATCGATGTCCTTTGCGATGTTTTCCAGTTCCCCGCCAATGCGTTGAACATCGCCGATCGGGATACGCATCAATTCGCCCAAAAATCCTTCGCCAGCCAATTGTGTGATCTGTGCAAAGGCGTACTTTACTATTTCGGAGTACAATTCGCTCGGATCGCGAAATCGTTCCGGGAATGGAATTCTAGCCTTGAACGCATTGGCATTGTAGATTGCCGCTATGGGTTCACTTAGCAGAACCATCGTATCTTTTGGCAAGTAGTCCAGCAGCGATGCTTCCTCTTTGGTAGCTTCGTTGGCAGCGATCAAATCGACGCGATCCATTCGACTCAGCGATCGTTGAGTGACCGAATCGAAACTGCGAATGGACTCGATCTGGTCGTCAAACCATTCGATGCGCCTAGGTTCACCGCAGTCAGGAGGATAAACATCGAGGATTCCGCCCCGGGCGGTAAACTCGCCCGGCAGTTGCACGCTCGTTGTGGTGCGGTAGCCAGTCGATGCGAGCCAACGTTTCAGGTCGGCCAAATCGACACGCTCGCCGACGCTCAAACTTCGGCGATCTTGCCTGAGTTGTTGAGGACTCGGAACTCGATGCATTAGGGCTGGGATAGTAGATACGATGACGGGAATGTCAACCTTGGTGTTCGAGACGTTGTTGCGTTGTGTCTGGCAAGCATCGAGTCTCGAAAGCACTTGCAGCCGCTGAATGACTTCCTGTTGTTGGAGTGAGTCAATGTCGATATCGTCTGACGAGGGTGGAAACACATCGCAGTTGCGATCGAGGAAGAAGTCTAGGTCGCGGGCCACCGTTTCGGCATCTTGATGTTGAGCGAGAATAACCAACATGGGGCGTCGAAATCGTTGAACGGTTCCGGCTGCCATGGGAGCAACTGCCCCAAGCCAAGCCCCCTCCCAGCAGATGCTGCTGCCTCGTGACCATTTGTCCGTTGCCTCGCGAAACGCTTCTAGTTGCGTGATACCTTGCAGCAGGTCTCGAGCTTGCGTTTCCCGACGGGTTGACGCGTCCGGTTTAGCGGTCAATTCCCCCTGGTGGATCAACTCCGCTTCATGGATTTGAGCTTCACGTTGTCGTTGTTTTTCAGCCGGATCGATCTCTGGCTTGGGCTCAAGGACCGACTTAACTTTCTTAGGCGCCGCGGACTTCGCCCCTTCATGCGGCCGGTCGAGGCCCTCGACCGGATTCGACACAGGTAAATCGGTCCTTCTCCTCTTGGTTGGACTTGCACCTCGAGGCCCCCTGGATTTTTTCGCTATCGGCGCAGCCTGATCCTCAGCCGTTGAGGCGATCTGCAGATCGTCGGCGATCACCTCGGTCGTACCAGAAACGTCGGTTCGATTTAGGAAATCGGCCAACGTACGTTTAGCCTTTGGCCGTTGCGGCTTCATCAAACTCTATTCGGTTTCGAAGTTCTTAAGTACAAATGCCCAAGTATCAGCAGCCGTATCGACAAGTTTGCTGACCGGGGTTCCGGCTCCGTGTCCGGCACTGGTTTCGATGCGTATCAGTGTAGGCTTAGGACCACTCTGACAAGCTTGCAAGCGCGCAGCAAATTTGAAACTATGTCCAGGCACAACCCTGTCATCATGGTCCGCGGTTGTGATCAAAGTCGCTGGATAGCGTCGACCTGGTATCAAATTGTGGAGCGGCGAGTAAGCCATCAAGGTCTTGAACTGATCTGAATCATCGCTGCTACCGAATTCGTTTACCCAAGCCCACCCAATGGTGAACTTGTGGAATCGGAGCATATCTAACACACCCACTCCGGGCAACGCCACTGCGAACAATTCCGGGCGTTGAACCATGGTCGCACCCACCAGCAATCCGCCATTACTGCGACCCTGAATAGCAAGTTTCGACGAATTCGTAACCTTTTCTGCGATCAGATACTCGGCTGCGGCAATGAAATCGTCGAACACGTTTTGTTTCTTCTTGAGCATTCCCGCTTCATGCCATTCCCGTCCGTATTCTCCACCCCCGCGTAAATTCGGGACAGCGTAAACTCCCCCCAATTCCATCCAAGCCAAGTTGGCTGGGGAAAAAGTTGGCATAATCGAAATGTTGAATCCACCATAAGCATAAAGTAAGGTCGGTAGCTTTCCGTTCTTTTCCAGCCCTCTTTTATGCGAGACAATCATCGGCAGGCGTGTGCCATCCTTGCTCTTGTAAAAGACCCGCTCGGTGACGAAATCGGCTGGATCAAATGCCAACATTGGTTGACGCCATGTTGTGGCGGTGTTGGCCACTAAGTCGAGTCGTACCACTGTAGGCGGAGTGATGTAGTTGGTGAAGGAATAAAACGTCTCTTTCGCAGCCCGCTTGCCACCCAAACCCGTAACCGTACCAAGTGAGGGCAATTTGAGATCATCCAGTCGTTTGCCAGATGTAGAGAATTGGCGCACGACGCTTGTCGCATCCTCGAGATATGTGACATAGAATCGATCGCCAAAGAGGCTGACGGACTCAATCGTCGCATCGGATTCTGGAACAATCTCCTTCCATCGGTTGCGAGCGGGATGTTCAATGTCTATTGCGATGATGCGTCGTTTCGGTGCCGAATTGTCGGTTTTGAAATAGAAGGTCGAACCATCGTTTCCGATAAACTGATAGTCGCTTTCAAAGCCGGACAACAATTCGGTGACCTCTGTAGCGCCTGTGGAGGATTTGTCCTCAAGTTTGGCATGGAAGATTTGATTGCGTTTCTCAGTGCCACGCCAAACCGAAATGATCAAATATTGATGATCCTCAGTAACCGAGCCGACAAAGCCCCATTCCTTTTCGTCTGGACGGTGATAAATCAGCGTGTCCGATTCCTGGGGAGTACCAATTTTGTGATAGAACAACTTTTGGAAGAAGTTGACTCCCGTGAAAGCGACATCGGAACTCGGTTTGTCGTAGCGACTATAAAAAAATCCTAAATTGTCCGCTGTCCATGAAACCGAACTAAATTTGACCCATTCGATTCTGTCGTCGAGGTCCTTACCGGTTGCAATATCACGTATCCGCCATGTATTCCAATCACTCCCAGCTGTTGCCAGACCGTACGCCAGGAGTTTGCCGTCGTCGCTAGGGACATTACCTGTGAGCGCAACCGTTCCATCGGCGACAAGAGTATTTGGATCAAGTAGAAGCTTGCGTTCGGCCTCGAGGCTATCCGCGACGTAAAGTATGTTCTGATTCTGAAGGCCATTGTTATGAGTATATAGATAGTGATCGCCGTGTTTGGATGGAAATCCGAAACGTTCGTAGTTCCAAAGCTCTGTAAGCCGTTCTTTGATTGCATTTCGGCGGGGAGCAGACTTAAGGTATTCAAACGTGACTTCGTTTTGTCGTTTAACCCAATCTTTAGTGTCTACAGAATCGACATCTTCGAGCCATCGAAAAGAATCGTCAATCATTTTGCCATGATAGTTGTCCGACTGAACGATGGTTTTGGTGACTGGATACTGTACAGTTACCGCTGAATCGGGTTGAGGGGCCAGTTTCGTTGGAAGGTCGTCCAGACTTTTGGGTGTCTGTGCGAAGATGACCGACACTGGCGTACTGAAAAGCACTAGAGAAAGGCAGATGGGTTTGATCATCATGAATATGAAATTGGATCGAGAATGGAATGCCTAAGTCGAAAAGCCAATTCAGTATACCGTTAATCTGGAGATTTTTTATTGTCGCCTTTCGCTCCGCGAAAGTGTGCTTTGTTAACGCACTTTTGCGGAGCAAAAGGCGACAATGTTTCCTATCGCGAGAATAAACAGCGTCTCAGACTACGCTGCAGAGTCTACATCATTCCCAAAATCTGAATGCCTGCAATAGCAGCCTCGACATCCTCTAGCGTACTGGTATGCCCTAGGCTTAACCGCAAAGTCCCACCCGTGTTGTTCGTTCCCAAAAACGCATGGATAAGACCAGCACAATGGAATCCGGACCTCGCTTCCACCCCACAAGCCGTGTCCAGTAATATCGCCATCTCATGGCACGACAGGGTCTCGCAGGTCAGACTGACAACCGGCAGTCGAGTTCGTTTCGAGTCGCCTGGATTCGGACCTATCAGTTTAAGATTCGGCGTTTTGAGAACCGTCTCGATGATTTCGCTGCCCCAAATCTGGAGATTTTCGTTCGGTTCCCGTTTTTCAAGCCACTCCAGTCCAGCTTTCAATGAGGCGATTCCGGGCAAATTGCTATTTCCCGATTCAACCGAATACAGCCAATCAAAAGGACCATCGATCGAATCGCTTTGAGTTCCCGTTCCTCCAATCCAAATCGGCTCCATTTGCTGTTGGATCTCGTTGCGCACATATAGGATGCCAGTCCCGAGCAAACCGCCTGCTCCTTTATGGCCGGGAGCAGCCAGAATGTCGAGCCCATCCGCTACGACATCCACTGGAAGGTACCCCAGGGACTGGGCCGCATCAAGTAAGAAAATAGCGCCTTTGGCTCTTGCTATTGCCGAAATGGAACGAACGTCTTGAATGATTCCCGTAACATTCGACACATGGTTCAAGATGACCAAACGCGTATTAGCACGTATCGATGCGAGGACTTGATCTGGGTCTACCCAACCAGTCTCATCGCACGCAACTGCTGTCCAAGTAATGTTGCATGTCTTTGTCGCAAGCTGGAGCGGACGAAGAACGCTGTTGTGCTCGGTCGCGGTGGTTACGACATGCGTGCCTTGCATGCTTGGAGATAGCAACAGGCCGAGGATTGCCGAATTGAGAGCCATTGTGCCATTGCCGCAGAAGGCGATGTCGTTGCTGTTGGAAGCCCCTAAAAGTCTTGCAACTTTCTGACGAGCAATACGAATAAGCTCTCCAGACTGCTCCGCGGATTGATACACACCGCGCCCAGCTGCAGCACCGTTCGAGGTTTGGAATTCAATGCATGCTTCGAGAGAACCGGGAGGCTTGGGCCATGATGTAGCAGCGTGATCTAGATAAAAACGAGGGCGAACTGCCAAAGCGTCGTGCCTGTTTAAGGGAATAAGTATCGAATGAAATTTCGAACCGGTTGACCATCTACGTAAGCTATTGGCTGGCCGATAATACCGCGACCAAGGTACGCATTCGACAGAGACTGGCCAAAGCCAATAAGCGGTCTGTAACCAGCGTTGTTGGTGTTTGGCATGGCCGTGGGAGGCCCATACGAAAACGGCGAACCTCCAGGCTGAGTAGCGTAAGGGGATGGTGCGTACCCATTCGGCGCTCCACGGACAGACTGAGCGCACGGGTCCACCGCTTGGCGATATGCATTTTGAGAAACCATGTACCTCGCATCGAATTGGCAAGGTGCGGAGCTGACAAAGGGTGCACCATTTACGATCGGATACGATCTTGGAATGCTGGGCATCACACTATCGCTTGGACTCCGCATCGGAATGGCTCCGCTCAATCCTGGATTTACCCCCACAGGAGCATTTGGGTAGATAGGCGCCGAGTAAACGGGTGGCGAACTGTATCCGGCAGGCGGGCCTACTATTGTCCCATTGTTTGAAAGTGGAGTTGAAATCACGGGAGGCATTATGCTGCCAGGGTCATTTGAATTCGGCTGAAATACACCAGGGTTGCCAGGTGAGTTGTTTGGAAAGCCTGGCTGTGCATTCGGGAAGATGTTGGGCGCGTATCCTGGATTTGCTCCGGGACCAGGTATTTCAGGCTGGTAGTTTGATATGACACTATGGTCGGGCTGCCCCGCCATCGGAAGATTTGCTCCAGCAAGTGTTACGGGGTATTGAAGGGAAGGTCGTGCATTTGCCTCGATGTCCGATACGAAACGCGAGGGCCGAAAACCATCAGCCGTTGAATTTCTAAGATTTGGACTCTCCTGCTGAAGGATGGTGTAACGCGGTCCAGGTAGCACCGCGATGGCTTTGGACGTAATTGACTTGGAAGGAGTCGGTGCAAGGTTCGGCCGGGCAGACTTAGGATCAATCGTTGGTTTTTGCTGCGATTCTCGGTCAGGTCCCGAAAGTCCGATTTCAAGATGAGATGGTTTCAATGGTTCGGAATTGCGTTGAAGAAAATTGCCCAATGGATTGACTGCTCCGTTTGCGTCGCTGGCTTTGTTCAATTCAGCGAGGAGAAGTTGAAGATCGCTGACAGCATTGGTGTCTGTGCGAGGTCGAAATAACGGTGATGAGGCCGTGTCGCTTTGGGCTTGCAGAGTCAACGACGCCCACAAGCACTGGATTGTTGCAAATGCGAAAAAAGTCGACAATTGAGAATAACGATTCATGGTGCTCTTTTAGTCGAATTATGTTTAACCGGCAATGCGGCTGGCAGGGTATGTTTGCTACTCGCATTCACTCTCAGACTGTGATTTTGTTCTCATGCCACACAACATTGTCGGCTTTTGCTCCGCAAAAGTGTGTTAACGAGACGCACTTTCGCGGAGCGAAAGGCGACAATAATAAATCCACAGCCTAGGAGCGATAGGCGACAATAGCACGACACTACTTGTTGCTTGGGTTAATTTTGACTCCCGCAGCTTTCAGCCTTTCGATCGCAGCGGATTGTGAAGCTTCTTTAAGCAATGCATCATCCAAATACAGCCTTAGAAAAGGCGCAAATCGACGCTCCGTTTTGGCATCCGCTTCACACGCTTCTACGAGAGGGCTTAAGTCAGCGATCGCATTGCCATTTAGCCTCAAGAAATTGGGTGTCAACGATCGAACAAACTCGACACTCTTAACACCGCAACCAATCAGACTGATGGATTCGAGCCCTTTTAGCTGAGCAATCGGAGCCGTGTCCTCAATTGGGTTGCCAGATACCTCGAGCGTCCACAATTTCTTCAAGCCCGATACGGGCTCAAGCGACTTGATTTTGTTATCCGCGATGTAGAGCGAACGAAGATTGCTCATTTGGCGAAGGGGCGACAAATCCGCGATCGCATTCTTGGAAAGTTGCAAGTATTGCGACTGGATCAATCCAGCTATCGGTTCGAGCGTTTCGATCCGATTGGAAGACAAATCGACAGATTGAAGCAATTTCAGCTCTTTGATTGGAGCTAAGTCGACGATCTCGTTCTTCTCCAAATCGATCTTCATAAGGGATTTGCAATGTTGAAGTCCTTCCAGGCTCTTGATTCCCTTTCCTTTTCCGACTACCTGTGAAATGTTCTTGACATCTTCAGCTGTTAGCGGCTCAGTGTTGTACCGTTTATCGAAAACCTCGCGGCGGACAACCGCTTCTAGGCTCTTGTCCGGTATTAACTCGTCGCCAAGGGCAAACGGGACCGGAATCGCAAAGGAAACGGACAGAAAAACAGCGACAAATCCGCTGAGGAGAGAATTATCCAAACGAAGCATCCAATTCGCCTTCCTAAAGTGGTCTTGGGTGGGTTCTCCTTCCCACTTTATCCCAATGAGGACGCCAATTCCAGGCTTGTTCCTCTGCTTCACGCTGCGCAACCGCAAATTTCGGCTACAAATGGATATAAATTGCTATATCCTGCTTTGCCAGGCAGAATTTTAATGTTACCGAATTCGTGAAAATTCGGACGAAAGTCCAGGTAGCTAGCGAACAAAGGAATTGAATTGCGAGTTTTGTTAACCGCCTTCGAACCGTACGACACTTGGGAACAAAATTCCAGCTGGGAAGCTTTGGTCACCTTTTTGCACCATCGCGGCATCCCAAAGGGGGTTACCACGCGACGCTACCCGGTCAATTTGGTTCAGCTACGGTCTCGTCTGGAGAAAGATTTGGCTTTGGGATTTGACGCAGTATTGCACCTTGGGCAAGCCCCCGGTGTAAGCCGTGTCCAAATCGAAGCAATTGCTGTCAATGTGGCGGGCATGACCGAAGCGGCGGGCGACTTTTTCGGCCCCTTAGTTCCGGATGGCCCGATTGCCTATCGGACCAAGTTCCCATTGGACCAATGGAATCTGGAACTGCGATCCAGCGGAATTCCCAGTTCCGTTTCCTTTCACGCTGGCACTTACTTATGTAATGCTGCAATGTTTTTGACTCATCATTGGCATGAAGTTCATCAGCGGTCCTGTTCCATTGGCTTCGTACATATTCCGCTCACGCCAGAGCAAGTGCTTCATTCCCGACGCGATCTACCCTCAATGCCTCGCGAACAGTCTGCTGAAGCAATCGGACGAATTCTTGACTTGATTCTGAATCGTGAACGCCAATCTCTTGAGGCATAAGGAGTGCGCCTCGATAGCGTACTTTTGCGAAGTAAAATGCGACGTACTTTTCCAAAAACAGGTGAATAGAAAAATCGATAATCACGAAATCCACGGAATCTGGTCTGCGTTTCAAGCCGGTAGTATTTCAGCCATTGAATTGGGTCAGAGAATCCTTGAGGCAGCCGTCCAAATTCAAGGGTCCGTGACCCCCGACTTGGATCGAAAGCGACGCTGTGGTTACCCCGAAGTAATCTACGGATCTGGCAAATCCCCGGACTCCATTCGTACCGTGGCCGAAGCCCTCCTGACTGACAATGAAGAAGTACTCGTTACGCGTGTCACACCAGAGCAAGTGCGAACGCTCACCGAATGGTTCACCTTCACCCGATGGAACCACATCGGGCGTACCTTGCGCATCGGCCTGAATGAAACTCCTGTAGCACCGGATAAAGTGTCACCAAGAGAACACAAGAAAAAAGGAACCGTTGCGGTCGTCAGCGCCGGTACCACCGACGAACCGATTGCAATGGAAGCCCTTGAAACGCTTGCGTGGATGGGGGTTCCTACAAGACTGATCCAAGATATTGGGGTTGCTGGCCCCTATCGACTTATGTCGCAAGTTCCTACGCTTCAATCCATGGAAGCGATTGTTTGCATTGCTGGGATGGAGGGTGCTTTGCCGAGCGTGCTCGCCGGACACGTCCGATGCCCTGTAATTGCAGTACCAACTAGCGTGGGCTACGGCGCAAACTTTGCAGGTTTATCAGCGCTATTGAGCATGTTAAACAGCTGCGCCGCCAATATTGCGGTCGTCAATATCGACGCTGGTTTCAAAGGGGCATACCTCGCTGGCTTAATCGCAAACCGTTGAGCTACTCGAAAATCTTGGCCGAAGCCTCGTCTTTTGCATTCTTTTCCTTGGCAAGGTCGTTGATGGTCGAGGCGATGTCGACGTGTATCCACGTTGGAGCAGCCGCCGTTATCAGCGTCGCAGCCAGCTGCGTGGCCTGTACCACCCAGAGTACCGCCCCCGTTCCAAGTACCGTGGTAGCAATCGTTCCCATACTAAACACTACCGCCGACTGACTTGAATCGTCGTCCCGACTCTCTCGCTCACCACTCAACATCGCTCCTGGTAAAACAAACGCTTCCCTCGATCGCAACGTCTCCGTTTCCTCGTGCCTTCGATCGCCTGTCCATTGATCGATGTCGCGCCTCGTTACGCGGCGTGTTAAAGCCGCGTTCAACTCGCCCACC
>JANMHA010000126.1:0-6086 GCA_031374925.1 Pirellula sp.
GGCGTCGTAGGACGCCAAAACAAGGTTGAGGGGAGGCAAGCTCCCGCTCAACCTAAGTGAATTGTTAGTGAAACTATGTGAATTGTTGGTGAAAATAAGTGAGTTGTTGGTGAAAATACTTCACAGCGTCCCTCTTCGTCGTGTGGCACGTCCCCCCTTCTTCGTAGTGCTGAGAACCTCCTCGTAGTGCTGAGAACCTCCTCGCAGCGCTGAGAAACATTTCCGTCCGATCGGAGCTTGCCTCCGTCGGACGCCGTTTTGGCGTACTAAAATGCGGCACTGACCTTAAAGTACCGCACTCCGCTCCCGCCTCGAACGCCTTACGCGGTCGAGGCGGGAGCGGAGTGCGGCGGTTAGCGGGCATTTCGTAGGACGCCAAAACAAGGTTGAGGGGAGGCAAGCTCCCGCTCAACCTAAGTGAATTGTTGGTGAACCTAAGTGAATTGTTGGTGAACCTAAGTGAATTGTTGGTGGAAATACTTCACAGCGTTGCCTTCCTCGTGTGGCACGTCCCTGAGTTTACGAAGGGCGTGGTGAATCGCTATCAAATAAACACCAAGCCTAGGCGCATCATCTTGTTAGACAGTAATGGCAGAGCAGTATGTCACTTTCATTTTTCGATACACTTACTCAGCGATGGTCGATGGCACTTCGCCCTCCCCTCGCTTCGCTCGACCCTCCCAGGGGGGAGGGTTGCTAAACTGGACGGTCCCACAGGCCCCATGTTATTTTTCGTTTTTGAAACCAGCTTCGAGGAGCTCTTTGTAACCTGGTTTCAATGGCCGTATTTCGTAACCATTTTTTTCTAAGATTTTTGCCGCCTTCAACGCTCGAAATCCAACCATGCAGTGTGTGTAGATAATGGTGTCCTTCGGCAACTTTTCCCGCAACACGGTCGCGTCGAATTTGTCTTGTAGATCGCGAAACGGCAAATGGATGGCCCCCTCGATATGCCCGTCGTTCCATTCCACCAATTCTCGAACATCTACCAGGACCGCCTTTTTGTCAGCGATCCGCTCCTTAACTGTTTGCAGCGAATCCTCGGTGTGCTTGAGTTCTGCCAATAGTTCCACAGCACCCGATGCCATGGTCAAAATCGCAGTGGGCAAGGTTTTGTCGATATCCGGATAGTAGTCGGGCGCATGCAAACTGAGGGTTTGCCCGCGACGTTGCATAGCATCGAATCGGCCGGACTCAATGGTTCCAATTCGATACATCACGTTTGGTACGCCTGCGATACCGAACTGGCTGAAATCCTCGCCGCCCATGACTTGATCGGCCTCTCCAACTCGGTCCTTTCCAAGCGTGTTTTCAAGCGTTTTTCGAAGTCGTTTGGTAAGCTCCACGTGATTATAAAGGGCTGGCGTTCCGTCGGAGAGAGTGATGATTGGCTCTTCGGCACCGTATGCCGCCGCGATGGCTTTGGCTTTGCGATGGATAGAATCAAGCAGCAATTTGCGTACTGCTGGGGTATAGCTTCGAACCGTCAACTGCAGATCGCATCGATCGCTAATGATATTGTGCTTGGTGCCAGCGTGGATTGCACCAACGGTGATAACCGCAGGTTCGGTCGGCTTGACTTCACGGCTCACGATCGTTTGCAGACTCATCACCAACTCGGCGGCCTGAACGATCGGGTCGATCGTGGTATTGGGAGCCGCTCCGTGACCACCGCGCCCCTTCACGACAATGTCGACACTGTCGACATTCGCCATCATGTAACCTTCTCGCAAAGCAACCGTGGTCGCTTTGGATGCTTCGCAGTGAAGGGCCAATGCGAAGTCAGGTTTTGGAAACCTCGTAAACAAGCCGTCTTCCAGCATCTTTTGGGCACCGCCGCCTCGTTCTTCGGCCGGTTGTCCAATCAGCATCAACGTACCCCGCCAACGGTCTTTGTGTGCAGCCATCAATCGGCCGACAGCAATCAAATTGGTCATGTGCACATCGTGACCACAGGCGTGCATGACGCCGGACGTTGCGCCCGACGCGAGCGTTGTCTTTTTGGTGGAAGCTCGCGGCAGGCCTGTGACCTCACTGACTGGCAAGGCATCGAGATCCGTTCGAAGCATGAGGGTTGGTCCCGCCCCATTTTTCAGCAGGGCCACAACACCATGACCGCCAACGCCGGTCGCTACTTCAAAGCCAGCTTTCTTCCAAGCGGCGGCGACGTATTTGGCCGTTTCCACCTCTTGGTAGGAAAGTTCGGGATTCTCATGGAGCCACCAGTAGTCTTCTACGAAGGAAGGTAGATTGGCATCGATCCAGGATTGGATCCATTCGGTGGATTGGGGATTCGAATTGGCAGTTGGCTTTGGTTCCTGCCCCGAGGCTATGAACCCGCATGGTAGGACAACACTGCAAAGTACGAGCAGTGACTTAATAAGTAATGGTCTCATGAGTTGAGCCTTTTTGAGTGATGAGAAAAGTTTGGCTTGGGAAAAAATTTGGCTAAACGCCCACGGGCAACGCTTCGATTCAATACCTCCAACTATTCCAACGGTTGAGTAGGAGCTTGTCTCCCCTCAACCTTGTTTTGGCGTCCTATGTTGTGGCCGCTTGAATAAGTCTTCGACATGTCTCCTGAACTTGTCTCGGATCCACATTCTTGTTTTTCTTTTTGGCTGGACCGACCAAAGACGCAATCGCTTTGTCGTTGCCTGCTCGGAATTTTTCGATCACATCTGGATTGTCTGCTAGCAGTTGAATGCAAAGCGATTCTAGCTCGCCGGCATCGACCTGTGCGATCCCTAGCGACTCGATAGCCTTTTCTACGGACAAGCCTGGTTCAGCCACCAATTTGCCAAGCGCTTCTTTGCCTTTGGTAGTGTCCAGCTTGCCTGTTTCGATAATGGCCAGCAGCTTTGCGAGGGAGACCGCGGATACAGGATATGATTTGATTTCGGCATTGTTCTCATTGAGATACCGCAGGACATCTTGAAGCATCCAGGACGTAGCTCGTTTTGGCGAAGCCCCTTGTTCCACCAACGATTCGAAATACTCAATGACGGCACGCCCCTGCTGAAGCAAAACTTCGGCCTCGCTGGGCTTGAGCAAATGCGTTTCGATAAGCGACTGCCGTACGGTAGCTGGCGTTTTGCTTGCCGACGCTCTTGCGGAATCGATCTCTTTCTCTGTCAGAATGACCGGCACTAGGTCAGGGCACGGGAAATAGCGATAGTCCGCGGAGTCTTCTTTTTCTCGTTGCATTTCTGTTTCGCCAGCAGCATCGTTCCAACCACGGGTTTGCTTAGGCGATTGGCCAATGGTGAGACCGGTTTCTTGAAACACGGCGTATTGACGCGTCGATTCGAAAAGAACAGCTCGTTCTACGGCTCGAAAACTATTGAGGTTCTTTATTTCCACGATCGGCGTTGCAATGGTTTTGCCGTCTCGTTGCAAATGCAAGTTTACGTTGGCGTCGGCGCGAAGCGAGCCCTCTTGCATGTTGCCATCGGTGATACCCAGGAACATCATCAACAGTCGCATTTCGGTCAAGTAGTTTTTCGCCTCCTCGGCGCTGGAAAGCTCGGGCTCGGAAACGATTTCAAGCAGCGGTGTTCCAGCCCGATTTAGATCGATACGGGTATCTGCTCTGCCAGCCACCTCGTCATGCATGCTTTTGCCCGCGTCCTCTTCGAGATGGGCTCGAACAAGTGCAATCTTCTTGCGCGTCGGCTCGCCGGTAACGGGATCATGGGAATCGATTTCGAGGTACCCGCCACCACAAATGGGCAGATCGAATTGGCTGGTCTGGTAACCCTTGGGAAGATCGGGGTAGAAATAGTTTTTCCTATCCCATTTAGTAAAGGGAGCAATCTCGCAATGGAGCGCGATTCCGGCTCGAACTGCCAGCTCGATGGCTTTGGCATTCAAGACAGGAAGTGAACCAGGCAGTCCCAGGCAAACTGGACAGACTTGAGTGTTGGGAGCTCCACCAAACTGGGTGCTACATCGACAAAACAGCTTCGAATGAGTCTTGAGCTGGACGTGCACTTCGAGCCCGATTACGGTTTTGTACGGATTTACAGCGTTCATGAAGCTTAAATAGAGGAGTAACGATGATCTGGTACACAAACCAACATTCTATCGAAATACAAAACAAAGTGGCACGGCGCTCCTAGGCTGTGAATTTGTTATTGTCGCCTTTCGCTCCGCGAAAGTGCGCCTCGTTAACACAGTTTTGCGGAGCAAAAGGCGACAAACTTCTGCACCTTGCGAATAAACTCATAGTCTATCCCTGCCGTGATCGTTTCGGAACTATTCCACCCATTTGCTTGACTTGTCCCTTGGGATTTGTTAGCTTCAAAACCGTCCTCTCAAAACGGCAACTTTTCGAATATGAAATGTACGGCATAACGAATGCTCGTCCATTTCAAATGGTTGCAAACTGCTGTACTTACATATCTGCATTCTTGAAGTGAATTTGGAGTAATCAGATGAAGTTTGGGCAAATGACGTTCCTAAAAGTGCTTTGTTTGTTGCCTTTTCTATTACCAGCGTTTGTCGGTTGTGGAGGATCCGGTGGTAGGATGGCAATCAGTGGCGATGTCACTCTTAAGGGTAAACCACTCGAAGAGGGAGTCATCGAATTTGTTTCGGACACAGGAAAATCGGGAGCTACCATTTCGAAAGGCAAGTATGAAATTCTCGCCATGCAAGGCCTGTTGCCTGGAACATACAAAGTGCTGATCACTGCCGGAGACGGTAAGACTCCGGCGGATTCCCCGGATGGATTGCCTGGACCAACGGGGGCTAACATTGTCTCCAAAGATTTGATTCCTCCGGAATACAATACGAAATCCAAGCAGGAAATCACCGTCAAATCCTCGCCGCCTAACAAGTTTGATTTCCCTATTCCCTAGTTGTTTACGTGAATATTGGTTCTTTTTATAGCTATCCAGTCCTTTCCAATCGACCAGTCCTTAGTGGAATTTTCAATGTTTGTCAGTTATTGGGAGTTATTTTCATGCGATCAAAACGAAGAGCATTTACGTTAGTTGAGTTACTGGTAGTCATTGCCATCATCGGCATCCTGGTTGGGTTATTGCTCCCAGCCGTCCAAGCGGCGAGAGAAGCTGCACGGCGAATGCAATGCCAAAACAATCTCAAGCAACTTGGCTTGGCCATGCACAATTATGAAAGTGCTTACAAGAAATTTCCTGGAGGCGTTGGTCCCTACGGTTGCTGCTGGGGAACTTGGCAAGTAGCTGTTTTGCCTTTCATGGAACTGAGCACTTTATCCAACATCTACCAAAATGCAGGTGGAGCCGACTGGGGTCCAAGATACGGTAATGCTCTCAATCGGCCCGTGGCTAGCTCTAGAATCCCAACCTTGACTTGCCCAAGCGACACCCCGAATGCGCCGATCGGTTCCAGTGCCACCTTAGCCGCCATCACTAGTCATAACTACGGCGTTAATTATGGCAACACAAGTTTCTTTCAGTCGACGCTCAATGGTATTCCTTTCCTCGGTGCCCCATTTAATATGTACACTGGCTCAGTCAGCGACGACGGTCCTGTCAACGTTGCACAAGCGCTTGCGTTTACTCGTACCTACGGGAAAAACGTTAGGTTAGCAGAAATCACAGACGGTTTATCCTCGACATTGCTCGCTTCCGAAGTGCTTCAGGGCAGAGGCACGGACTTGAGGGGTTTTAGTTGGTGGGGAAATGCCTCGGGCTTCGTGACTTATCTACCTCCCAACAGTTCCTTGCCAGATGTGGTGACCGGAGGAAATTGCACTCCAAGCGTGTCGCCCCTAATGCCTTGTGTCACCGCCAGTACCGCTACAAGACCTCGGATGATGGGCGCACGCAGCCTCCATACCGGCGGTATTGTAGTTGCTTATTGTGACGGGCACATCAGTTACGTTTCCAATAGTATCGATTACGCCAGTTGGAATGCGACTGGAACGGCTTCTGGCGCTGAGACTTTTTCTGTCGAATAGCCGGTAAACGAGAGACTACCGCAGGTTTATCCTGCGGACTACCGCAGGTTTGTCCTGCGGAGGAAGTACCCTCTTGGCCAGCGTTTTTCCAATTGAGTCTTCACCAACAATTCGCTTAGGTTGAGCGGGAGCTTGCCTC
>JANMHA010000020.1:0-8554 GCA_031374925.1 Pirellula sp.
CCCCCCCCCCGAGGGGTACGCCCTAGTATATGTAGTACGCCAAAACGCATCCGTCGGGGACAAGCCCCGAACGGATGGGCTCACGATATTGTATAGCTCGATTGTTGTTCGAAACAAAGTATTGCTTTTCGGAAAAAAGACGCGATGTAAATCAAAAAAATAACGAAACTGCTATTTGTCGCACTGCCTCCGCCCGGCCCTCCCCTCCCCATTCGTTTTGCGTTAGTATGTTCTTCATGAGCAGCATCGCAGAAAATCCGTCGCCCAACGTTGCCCCGTTGTGGATCGGGAACCTACGGATTGATCCACCAATTTTCCAAGCGCCGATGGCTGGCTACACAAATTTCGCCTTCCGTCAAATTGTGCGAGAGTATGGTGGGGCGGGTTTGCAGGCCACCGAAATGGTCAATGCACGTGGGTTTGTGTGGCTAGATGAACATGACTGCGAACATCCGGATCGTTTGTGGGGGGTTAAGGAAGAAGCTCGACCGCTGGCGGTCCAGATTTGGGACAATGATCCTGAGATAATGGCCAAAGTAGGAATACGACTGGCTCAGGAATACGGTGTCAGCGTCGTCGACATCAATTTTGGTTGCCCGGTCAAGCAAGTAACAGAAAAAGCCCACAGCGGCTCGTATTTGTTGCGAGACCCTGAACGCATGTATGCGATCATTTCCAGACTAGTTGAAGTTTGCTATCCAACTCCCGTAACCGCCAAGATTCGGCTGGGTTGCACTCGCAAGACAATGAATCATATTCAAATTGCTCAAGTGGTGGAGAGGGCTGGGGCTTCGGCGTTGACAGTGCATGGTCGAACGGCCGA
This sequence comes from Pirellula sp., assembly GCA_031374925.1. GTDB lineage: Bacteria > Planctomycetota > Planctomycetia > Pirellulales > Pirellulaceae > JBKCUI01. The sequence goes on from JANMHA010000020.1 coordinate 824, forward strand.
GGATTTTTTCAAGGGTTCCGCGGATTGGAATAGGATTGCCGAAATCAAAGAGCACTTGGAGAAAATCCCGTTGATTGGCAATGGAGATCTTCAGACGCCAGAGCAAGTCGTTCATGCATTCAAGCATTACAAGGTGGATGGCGTGATGATTGCACGGGCCGCCTTGGGACGTCCTTGGTTGTTCGCTCAAGCAGCTGCGGCATTAGCCGGCAAGCCTATCCCTCCGGAGCCAACGCTCGATGAGCAACGCGCTTGTATGCTGCGCCACTACGATTTGGTGGTAGACCGATTTGGCCCACAAAAAGGAACGATGCTGATGCGGAAATTTGCTTGCTGCTATGCCCAGAGCAAGCACGGAGCTAGGCATTTTCGAACGCATGTGGTGCGTGTCGAGACCCAAGAAGAATTTTACGGTGTAGTGGAAAAGTATTTCCCACGCGAACTCGATCCGTCGATCGTACGGGAAAAATCCTCGGTTTTAGAAGCTGCCCATGAGGATCAGGAGCCTTGTGAAGTTTTGGACAAGGACTGCTGCGAGTAACTCTCATGTCTCTTTTGCCCGCTAGCCGCTATCTCGATTCAGCCGCCTTGACTCGGCTTGATCGGATGAGGTTTACCACCCATCGCAAGGTAGAGGGCGCATACAGCGGTCGGCACGTTTCAAAACGACTGGGAGGTTCGGGTGAGTTTGTCGACCGTCGCGAATACACGCCGGGCGATGATCTACGGCGAGTGGACTGGAAAGCCATGGGCCGAATGGGCCGGACGTATCTCAAGCTGTTTCAAGATGAAACGGATTTGAGCTGCACCATACTGGTGGATAGTAGCGGGTCCATGTTGCAAGGTGCGAAATCCCCGAGGAATCATCAGGGTTCTAAACTGGAGTGGGCACAATTCTTCACCACGGCTCTATCGCATTTGATTGTTTTGCACCGGGACGCAGCTGGGTTGGCAAGTTTTGTTGACAATCGAGTGGTCTATTTGCCTCCTTCCTCTTCTATAACCCAACGAGGTGTCTTGCACGAAACGATCAGCAATCTTTTCCCTCGCGGCAAAACGCACTTAGAAGAAATCTTGAGCGACCTCAGTTTGCGTGGAAGTCGCCGTGGTGTCATGATCATTCTGAGTGATTTCCTGGTCGATTCAATGGAACCGGTTCTTTCCAACTTGCGAAAATTCCGAATGCGGGGCTGGGAAACGGTGGCATTGCACATAGTGCATCCCGACGAACAGCGTCTGCCGGCAGGAAATGCGTTTCGATTCGTTGGGTTGGAATTCGACGGATTCGTCAATTGCATGACCTCGCAAGTACGGAAAGAATACGAGGATCGCTTTCAAAAACATCTGGAAAAGACGCGGTCCAGCTTGCTCGGTGTCGGGTGCGATTACCATTTGATATCGACTTCGACCAATTATCTAGACGTTTTGCGGTCGTTTTTGATTCTGCGCGGTTAACTCGCATTTTTCCCCCAATTCCAATAGGAAACGAGTTCGGATTTGTTTCGAATGGGCTGGCTTCACCGCAACATAGATAGTAGGGTTTACCAGGATCTCCCATTTAATGTCGTAAATAGTTCAGATGTTCCGATTTGCTCTCGAAGAACGGTTTGAAGGGTTGCCGATAACTACTCTGGTTTTTCCGTTGGAGATACGCGCAATTCCTCCAACCGATGAATAGAATAAGCCTGGAGTCAGCAGCATGCCAGGCGTGGAAATGGATAGATCGCTTTTCATCTTGTTCGCTTCTCGTACCCAGTATCTCCTATCCAAATGATCGCACAGAGTTTCAGTGCAATGGCGAAAACGCGAAGCGATTCGGCACAGCTACGTGCTCGTCAACGGTTAGGGAAATATCGTATTGAACGCCGCTTGGCGCAAGGTGGATTTGCATTTGTTTACCAAGCCCTTGACACGATCGAAGGTGTTCGCGTCGCGTTAAAAATGCCGCATCAATACAACGTGACGGCGAGCATGCTCGACAACTTCCATCGCGAAGCACGGTTGGTGGCCAAACTAGACCACCCCAACATTCTTCCCTTAAAAGACGCTAGCTTCATCGATGGTCGTTTCGTGATTGCGAGCCGATTGGGCGAAAAGACGTTAGCATGTCGACTGCGTAATCGGATCTCGTTCGATTCCGCTTTGCTGTTGATTGAGCAAATGATGGATGGCGTGGCATACGCGCACCGCAACAAAATCATTCATTGTGACATCAAGCCCGAGAACATGATTCTACTTCCAGACGGCAGACTTCAGTTGATGGACTTTGGGATTGCCAAAGTTGCCCAGCACACGATTGTGAAAACGATGATCGCATCGGGGTCGGGCACGGTTGGATACATGGCACCTGAGCAAGCGATGGGGCGTCCTAGCGCTCGCTCGGATGTATTTTCGATCGGGTTAATAGCTTACAAAATCCTCACCGGGCATTTGCCAGAGTGGCCTTTCGAATGGCCGCCCGCTGGATATGCGACGCTGCGACGCAAAGCCCATCCCGAATTGATCGCGGTCATTCGACGAGCGTTAGAGTTACGACCAAGCCGACGGTATCGGGACGCGAATGACTTGATACGTGCGTTTCGCGTTGTGAAGGCCAAATCATTGCGATTCGCGCACCGGCATCGCGCAGCGACGAACGGTAAAGGCCACAACGGTAAGGGAACAAACGGCAAGCCCGCGTAGCTGCTTTTGGCTTGCCGGACGGACAGTTCAGAGGCTTTGATATAGTTATTGCGTACGAGCGAGGCGCTTCGCTCGCGGAGTTCCCCCCAAACCTAAGCGATGGCCTCGCTCAGCAAGGCCGCCGGTTGCTTCGAAGTGTCTTACTTTTTATTGTAGCACTGCGGTCTCCGCCGTGATAATATTCACGTCTGGTTGAAGATGGTCTCGAGGAAATTCTGGTTCGACCACTTACAGCTATGCTTTTTCGGTGGAGACCACCGAGCCACAATGTGAACCCAGGAGGTGCACTCATGCAATCCCGTTATCTCAAGTTGTTTGTTTCGGCAACGTTTTTGACAGTGCTTGTAAAGACTACGGCACATGCGGATGTTGGGGTAGGGGCAAAGCCACTTCCCGACGCAGAAGTCATCTTGGATGGGTCGAGAGCGATGCTGGATCAGAAATGGATCTATTGGGAGGGACCTCGATTCTCAAGCAAGATGCCGATCCAATGGAAAATCGTTGACGACCCCGTCGATAATGGAACGGTTGTAATGACTGATGATCCAGCTGCGGCAGGAGGCAAGTTTGGAGCCGCAGATATCGTTACGAAAAAAACCTACAAGGATTTTAGAATGCACGCCGAGTTCTTAATCGTAAAGCCAGGCGGAAATAGCGGCGTGTATCTTCAGAACCGTTACGAAATTCAAGTTCTAGACGGCGACAAGACAAGCCACGGAATGGCGGCCATCATCAATGAAGCGGCGACGGATTACAATTTGTACAATGGTCTTGGCAAATGGAATTCCTACGATGTCACGTTCCGTGCAGCTCGCTTCCAGAATGGCAAACTAACGGAGAAGCCGTTGGTTACGCTTTACTTCAACGGAAAGAAAGCGCATACCAATCACAGTATTACGAAAGTATGGGGTGGACCCAATTCTGGCATTGACGGAGGCAATGACGACGGACGGGGTATCACCGATCTTCCGGGTGGTCTTAAATTGCAAGCCGAAGGGCACGATGTCCGCTACCGCAATATTTGGATCAAGGAGTTAACATTGGACAAGCCGGACACCGACTTCAAAGAATAGGGCATGCTCGAACCCCAAAAGGCTATTTGGCTAGAAATTGCACGCGATGCGATGGCGTGCCGTTTTGAAGTGCTATTAAACCCTGGTAAGCCTATCAACGGACCGGAAATTGCTGTGACTGCGCTGGATACGATTACGTTCCTTGAGCAGTTGCTCAGCGTCTACATTCCGACGAGCGAATTGAGTTTGTTGAATAATCGAGCCTTCGAGACACCAGTCCATGTTTCCGAGTCGACTTTTGAAATGCTGCAGCTTGGCTTGTCCGTTTTCGAAAAGACCTGTGGCGCTTTCGACATGACAGCTGCAAAGCTTTCAAAAACTTGGGGGTTTTATCGGCGTCAAGGGAAAATGCCGTCTAACTTGGAAATCGCTAGTGCGCTTGCGGAAGTCGGTTCCAATAGCATCTTGCTCAGTGAATCGAATCGGACGGTGCGGTTTGAAAAACCGTTGGAAGTAAATCCAGGCGGAATCGGCAAAGGGTTTGCGCTGGATTGCGCCGCAGCTAACTTAATACGTGGAGGAGTCTCAGACTTTGCATTTCACGGCGGCAAGAGCAGTATTCTTTGCAATGGCAATCAATCTCCTGAGGGTGATGAAACAGGCTGGCGGATCGCTGTTCGCCACCCTGAACAATCGGAGCGAATTCTCGGTTCGGTGACACTTTACGATCAAGCGTTAGGAACAAGCGGTCCAGCAAATCAGTTTTTCTATTTTCGAGGCAAACGATACGGACACATTATCGATCCAAGAACGGGTTGGCCAGCGGAAGGAATATTGAGCGTAACGGTGCTTCATCCTTCGGCTGGGTGGGCTGACGCATTGGCAACTGGACTGTACGTGGCTGGAGTTGATAAAGCCATCGAGTATTGCAAGCAAAATCACGACACGGCAATGTTGGCTATTTTGCCTGGTAAGCGGGACGGGGAATGCGAGATTGTGACGTGCAATGTGCGACCCGGACAGTGGATTCCAGCAAGGGAAGGTTGACGTGCCGTCGACAATTGCGAAGGTCAGTTCATTCTCCCCGGGCCAAAGACCGGGCCAAAGACCGGCTGAATCAAGGAATAATTTTGCGGGAATTTTCAAAAATTGATGGGTTGCGTCAAGTTTGCGGGTTGTTCCGCCGAAAACTCCATTAGTGATTTTGCGGATCGTTGCGACGAGCATGGGTCTAGATTGCCTACGACCTTGACGAACCAACTTTTGGAACCTAGACTGCTGCCCTATTAAACCCAGTCAGCAAAACGACTTAGGTCGTTTTCAAGTTCCACTAGGAGTTCTGTCGTGACGAAAAAAGAGATCGTGAAAACGATTTCCGAAGAGACCGGGCTAAACCAGCAGCAGATCAAGACGATTGTCCAAAAGACCTTTGACGCGATTGTGACAACGTTGGTTGAAGAGGGTCGAATCGAGCTCCGCAATTTCGGAGTTTTCCAAGTTCGGCCCCGGGCTGCTCGGAAGGCACGCAATCCTAGAACGGGACGTCAAGTTGAGGTCCCCGAAAAGTTTGTTGTGACTTTCAAGCCTGGCAAGATCATGGAGCAAAAAGTTAATTCAATCGAGGGAACGCCACTTGCTCAGCAGATTCGCGATGAAATCGCGTCTGGCAAATTGCAAGTGACGATGGAGGACGACGAGGACGAAACCGTCTCAGAGTCGTCAGCCCTGGACTGAATTGGCAAAACAGGTTTGATTCAAGGTCAAGCGAGACTTTTCACGGAGGATTGGTCATGCGTCGTAGAATATGTTTGGCGTTATTGGTTTGTTGCTCATCGCTTCCTATGGTTGGATGCGCATTGCCGATCTACTCAGCCAATCCATCCAAACGAGCTGAGCAATTGATTTATACGTCGGAAGACATGCGATCGTTAGTTCAGGAATGGGAGCGATTCTGGTTCCTGGATCAGCCTAGCCATATGACGCCATTCCGAGTTCACGGCGGTGTTATCTAGTGTAGCTTGGCACTCCTTGTCGAGAACACGGCACGGAGAACACGGCACGGATAGGTTGTGAGTTTATTCGCAAGGTGCAGAAGTTTGTCGCCTTTTGCTCCGCAAAAGTGTGTTAACGCGGCGAACTTTCGCGGAGCGAAAGGCGACAATAATAAAATCACAGCCTTGGAGTACCGTGCTACCCAGGGGCATCTTACGGTACCGCCGTCACTTCTCCGCCGTTGCTGGTGATCAACGCCTTGAGCGTGCTTGGATCGATGTTTCGAGAGAGAAATCTCACCGATCCATCAAAGAATCCAACGTTAGAACCAGTTTCGCGGAAACAGTCGACGATGTCCACCTCATGCAAATCCAAGTCCTCTGGCTTTGTCCATGGCACGGCATGCGCATCGTCCACTTCGAAAAGTGCAATCGTATTGGATGTTCCGTCCGTGATATCCCGAAACTTAGGCTTATCTTTTCCCCAAACGGTGGTCTCGTAAAAAGGCGCTAAATAAATCGTATGCCCCTGGGGACCCACGTAGCTTGGATGTGTGAAAGTACTCGGCATTTTGTCAAGCAACTTAATATTGTGCTCGCTATCCCAGGGCTCATTTAGGTGAAATTGGTTATACAAATTTCCTTGTTCGATATACGGCAGTATGGCAACACGCCAACTGAGTAGCGGCTTGCCATTAGCGTCTTTCGATACGCGGGCTGGTAATTGTTTGTAGGCCGACTCGTGATTGTGCATACTCAACATCAACTGTTTGAGATTATTCGACGATTGCATTCGCCGAGCTGCTTCGCGGGCGGATTGTACGGCAGGCAGTAGCAAGCCCGTCAAAACGCCGATCGTCGGAACGGTATAAGCGAATTCGCCTTTGATTGCGATTTCGTTTCCGTTGACCACCCAAAATTCGGCTTGGGTCAGAAAAACTTTCAACCGTTGCAGGTACTGAATCGTGGCGGCCCTGACTTCTTCCGAAACTTGCGGTTCGTTTTTGAGGGCTTCTAAAATCGCTTGTTCCCCAATGGCCATCCCATTCTTTCGCAGCCTTTCCAATGCACCTGAGAGCTTCTTGGCGGATTCGCTATCGTTAGCAACGATCTTCATTGTGATCATGCCAAACGAGGCGAAGACATCGGTTTCACTCACCAAGTACTGAAGCTCATCGATAACAATTTGAATGTCATCCGTCAGCTCCGGAGGAAAACGACCGCTAGCATCGGCAAAGGCACCATCGATAATTGGCCGAACAGTGTCCAAGGCCGTAACCGTACATATTGGGTACTTCGACGAACTTGCGAGTTCGATAATCTTGCTCGGCTTCGATTTGACTGTCATCATCCGGCGCAATGTGCCTTCGGTACCGAATAGTAGTTTTTGAGGCTCCGACTGAACGACCCGCATGGGGGCACCGATCAAAGCTCGAAACCGCATGTCTTTTACCCTGGGTGACGCGGTAACTCCGGCGAACAATTTGGCGTTCAAATTCGCAATATCAACAGGAGCTGATGTCCGTATGCTGACTCCAAACTCCGGGCCATTGATGCTCGGCATGCCGGCAGTAATGTCGATGCTGGAAATTAGCAGCGGGTCAATCCCAAGTTCCTGTTTACCGAGAGCAGAAATGATCTCCCATGGAACGATTTCTAGTTCTTTCCTGGTGCGTAAAGCCGCGACGTCAATGGATGTCAGGCTGAGCGAATCGCCGGGTATGGACAGATACCGATCAGGTATTTGTTGAGCCTCTGCCGAAGGATTTTGGCTGAGAACCAAAACAAGCACAGTCCAAAAGAGGTGTTTGAGCGGGAATTTTGCAACTGAAGTCATGGGCCGTTCCTTAAAAATATTCCATAAATTGGGGCACCGCAGGCGGCATTCTACCAGCAAACTTAGGATCTGTGGCCTGTTTCTGTCCGTGGCCAACGCCGCTAACGTTTTCGGATGCTGGCAGCATCCGCCACGTGTAAACGCTGTGAAGCATTTTCGTCCGATCGGTGCTTGCCTCCGACGGACGCCGTTTTGGCGTACTAAAAGT
>JANMHA010000143.1:0-58227 GCA_031374925.1 Pirellula sp.
GCTCAGTCCTTAAAGTACCGCACTCCGCTCCCGCCTAGACCGCCTACGGCGGGAGCGGAGGTTCGCGGGCTGTTACGTAGTACGCCAAAACAAGGTTGAGGGGAGGCAAGCTCCCACTCAACCTAAGCGAATTGCTGGTGAAAATGCTTCACAGCGTTGCCTGAAAGGGTCACAGATTCTGCGATCCTTTCAGGATCGGAACGCTCAGTATGGAGTATTGTTGGTTGCATCAAACGAGCGAGCCAAGAACTTGGCTCGCTCACAGTCAAGATCGAACTATTCCTCGTTGACTTCCGCGTCCGCAACGGGTGGAGGAGGTGCGGCTTCGGCACCCATCTGCGGACGCGGTGCGTCTGCAAGCAATGGGAAGCTCTGTTCCGCCGCTGCCGTGCCGCGGTTGACCAAGTCCTCCAATGCTTCCTTTCGGTAGCTGACTTCGGAGTCTTGGAAGATCCGGAAGCCAGTTCCGGCAGGTATCAGGTGACCTAAAATGACGTTTTCCTTTAGTCCAACCAGTCTGTCCACTTTGCCAGCCAGAGCTGCTTCGGTCAACACCTTGGTCGTTTCTTGGAAGCTCGCTGCCGAGATAAAGCTATTGCTTTGCACGGCTGCTTTCGTGATCCCAAGCAATTGAACTTCGCCGTGTGCCGGCTTAGGCTTCTTGCCCTTGGCTGCCTTACCGCCCAACGCCTCGCATTGAGCATTCGAAGTTTCAAACGCTTCCTTTGGAACAATCGCTCCGAGCGCAAATTCGGTATCGCCTGGGTCGGAAATCTTCAGGCACTTGGCAAGTTGATCGTTGTGCCGCTTGAACTCGAATCGATCCATGACCAAACCGGACAGCAAGTTCGTGTCGCCAGCATTGGTGATCTTAATCTTTCGCAACATGCGTGCGATGATGATTTCGATGTGCTTGTCGCTGATTTCCACGCGTTGCAGGCGATAGACCTGTTGTACTTCGTGAACGAGATACTGCTGAACAGCTTCTTCGCCGCTGACTCGCAAGATATCGTGCGGAACGAGTGGCCCTTCGACAAGTGCCTGTCCGGCTTTGACGGTGTCGCCGGAGGTAACCATGAACCGCTTACCTGGTGGGACCAAGTGTTCCATTTCCTCGCCGCTCTCGCTGCGAACGACAATGGATCGCTTGCCTCGCTTGCGGTCCTTCGAAATTTCGACGATGCCGTCGAGTTCCGCCACAACAGCGGGGTCCTTTGGTTTTCGTGCTTCGAAAATTTCGGTAACGCGTGGCAGACCACCCGTGATGTCACGAACGCCAGTCGCTTCACGCGGCATTTCCGCCAATTCGGTTCCCGCATTGACTTGCTTGCCTTCGGTGCAGTTGATCACCGCTTTGTCCGGCAAGTAGTGAACGTCGAGGGCTTTTCCGTCTGCATCTTCGATAACGATTTGCGGGTGGAACTTACCGCGAGCATCCATGATGCGACGTCGAATGTTACCGCTAGGATCCTTTTCCAACTTGAGCGTTTCGCCTTCAATAATGTCGACGAAAGAGACTTTGCCGCCAGCCGTTGAGAAGATTGGAATCTTATGCGGGTTCCATTCACAAAGCTGTTGTCCCTTAACGATTTCTTGGTCCTCTTTCACGCTCAACCGAGCACCCGATGGAACGTCGTAACGTTCGATTTCTCGTCCGCGTGCGTCCACCAGGGCGATTTCGCAGTTTCGAGTCAGGACCACATCGTGGCCATCATCGTTGGTAACCAATCGCATCTTCATGAACTTGACGATACCGCCCTTCTTGGCCTTGATATCGCTTTCTTCCATGCTCGTACTAGCCGCACCACCTTGGTGGAATGTACGCATGGTCAACTGCGTTCCCGGTTCGCCGATACTTTGAGCAGCGATGATTCCAACTGCCATTCCCTCTTCGACCAGCGCGCCGGTACTCATATCCATACCATAGCAAGTACGGCAGATTCCGAGCGGAGCATCACAGGTCATCGGCGATCGGACTTGGATCTTTTCCAAGCCCATCTCTTCGATCTTACGAGCGATTTCGCGGGTGATCATTTGGTCTTCGGCGACAATCGTTTCCGCAGTGATTAGATTGACGATGTTTTGACGGCTTACGCGACCAGCGATCGAGTCGGCTAATCGAACTTCGACTTTCTCGCCTCGATAGATGACACCCTTGGTGATCCCTTGCGTGGTCAAGCAGTCGTTCATCGTGATGACCACGTTCTGAGCGACGTCGGCCAACTTTCGGGTCAAGTAACCTGAGTCAGCTGTCTTAAGTGCCGTATCCGCCAAGCCTTTCCGCGCACCGTGGGTTGAGCTGAAGTATTCGAGAACCGTAAGACCCTCACGGAAGTTAGACTTGATCGGGGTTTCGATGATTTCGCCTGTCGGCTTAGCCATCAATCCTCGCATACCTGCCAATTGTCGGATCTGTTCGATCCCACCTCGAGCACCGGAGGACGCCATCAAGAACACAGGGTTGATGTACCACTTGCCACGGTGCGTGTCGGTTTCCATGGCGGCCAACATGTCCTTGGTGATCAATTCTCGCGTTGCTGTCCAAGCGTCCAGCACCTGGTTGTAACGTTCCTGGGCGGTCATAACCCCCTTGAGATAATTCTTTTGGAACGTCATGACCTTCTTGTCAGCGTCCGCAATGTGCTTGATCTTGGAATCCGGGGTTACTAGGTCGTCGGCACCGAAGGAAAGTCCGCTTCGAGTCGACTCGCGGAAGCCCAGTTGATTCATGTCGTCCAGGAGTTTAATCGTTGGACGGCGGCCAAGACGATGGTAGCAGTCGCTGATAACGGCAGCCAAGTCGCTACCTTTAAGCGCGATGTTGTAGAAATCCATGCCTTGTGGCAAAATCGAATTGAAAAGGATTCGGCCGTAAGTGGTTTGAATGACTGCACCGTATTTGGTGCTCGGATCTTCCGACTTGAGGCGGCGATCCTTGGGCAATCGTACCTTGATCTTAGCGTGCATCGCAATGATGCCTTGCTGGTGAGCATAGTCCGCTTCCATCATGGTTGCAAAGACCATCCCCTCGCCCTGTTGATCGGGCAATTCCACCGAGATGTAATTACATCCCATCACAGTGTCCTGCGACGGGCTCATGATCGGTTTGCCATTGCTAGGTGCGAAAATATTGTGGGTGCTCATCATCAGAGTGTGCGCTTCCACTTGGGCCTCAATCGAGAGAGGCAAGTGAACGGCCATCTGGTCACCGTCGAAGTCAGCGTTGAAGCCTTTGCAAACGAGCGGGTGCAAGTGTATGGCGTTGCCTTCCACAAGAATCGGCTCGAAGGCTTGGATGCCCATTCGGTGAAGCGTAGGGGCTCGATTGAGAAGCACTGGGTGATTGCGAATCACTTGTTCCAGAATATCCCAAACCTCTTCATCCTTGCGTTCGAGCATCTTCTTGGCCGACTTGATCGTATCGGCGTGTCCAAGTTCTTTCAGCTTTCGAATAATGAACGGCTGGTACAATTCCAAAGCGATCTTCTTGGGCAAACCGCACTGGTGCAATCGCAGCCGAGGCCCAACCACGATCACGCTTCTAGCGGAGTAATCGACTCGTTTGCCAAGTAGATTTTCGCGGAATCGACCTTGCTTGCCTTTGATCATGTCGGTTAGCGACTTGAGAGGTCGATTGCTGCTGCCCAAAACGGGTCGCTTGCAACGACCATTGTCAAACAATGCGTCGACGGACTGTTGCAACATCCGCTTTTCATTTCGGATGATGACTTCTGGCGCGTTCAAATCAACCAGTTTGCGCAACCGATTGTTACGGTTGATGATTCGACGATAGAGGTCGTTCAGGTCGGAGGTTGCGAAGTTTCCGCTGTCTAGCAGAACCAAAGGACGCAGGTCCGGCGGAATAACGGGGATTACGTCAAGCACCATCCACTCGGGACGGTTTTCGCTGTCGCGAATCGATTCCACGAGCTTCAAGCGGTTGATCAAGTCTTTTTTGCGCTGCTTGCTGCTGGTCTCGGCGAGTTCGACTCGAAGCACTTCAGATAACTTCACTAGGTCGAGCGACTGAAGTAGCTTGCGAACTGCTTCAGCCCCCATGTCCGCTTCGAAGGCATCGCCGTACTGAGCGCGAGCTGCCCGGTATTCTTCTTCCGTAAGAAGCTGTTGGTTTTCGAGTTCGGTCGTTCCAGCGTTGGTCACTACATAATCTTGGAAGTAGATGACTTTTTCGAGACTGGTCGTTTTCATCTCAAGCAAGTTGCCCAACCGGCTTGGCATGGCTTTGAAAAACCAAATGTGCGCAACGGGCGCTGCCAACTCAATATGACCCATGCGTTTGCGTCGAACGCGCGAGTGGGTAACTTTCACACCGCATCGATCGCAGATCATCCCTTTGTACTTCATCCCGCGGTACTTACCACAGGCGCATTCCCAGTCCTTTTCAGGGCCAAAAATTCGTTCGCAGAATAGGCCATCTTTTTCCGGACGGTAAGTACGGTAGTTGATTGTCTCCGGCTTCTTGACTTCACCGAACGACCAAGAACGAATGTCCTGTGGTCTGGCGAGTGAAATCTTGACGGACGTGTAATCGTTTACGCGATCGTAGGTGGCTTCGGCATTGGCCATTACGAAAAACTCCTGTTCTCAACGATTCGGCATTTAACTCGGAAGCAAGCCAAACAAGTGAATCGTCTAAGGTGATAGGTGACGGTGGAGAATGCTTATTCTGTGTGGCGAGATTCGTTTGAATCTCGCTGCTATTGGTTGATTGCTATGGGATGTTGGAGACTGTGGGATAGAGTCGACTACAGCCGACGCTTCTCGAGTCTCATGTTGAGTGCAAGTCCGCGTATTTCGTTGGTCAATACGTCGAAACTAGCAGGCGTACCGGCTTCGAGTGTGTTTTCCCCCTTAACCATCGATTCGTAAATCTTGGTTCGACCCTCGACGTCATCGCTCTTAACCGTGAGCAACTCCTGGAGGATATAAGCGGCACCGTAGGCCTCGAGAGCCCACACTTCCATTTCGCCGAATCGCTGACCGCCGAATCTTGCTTTTCCACCGAGCGGTTGCTGGGTGATCAGCGAGTAAGGTCCAGTGCTTCGTGCGTGGACTTTGTCGTCGACCAAGTGATGCAACTTGAGCATGTAAATGTAACCAACCGTTGTCTCTTGGTTCATCTGTTCGCCGGTTCGACCGTCGAAGAGCCTAATCTTGCCGTGACGTGGCAAGCCAGCCTCTTCGAGGGCTTCGTTGATGTCCGTTTCGGTGGCACCGTCGAAAACCGGCGTGAGTGCTTGGAAGCCCGACATGGCTCCAGCCCAACCCAAGTGAGTTTCCAAAATCTGACCGACGTTCATACGACTTGGAACGCCCAGCGGATTCAACATGATCTGCAAGGGAGTGCCGTCAGGTAGGAATGGCATGTCTTCGACTGGCAGTACCTTCGAGATAACTCCCTTGTTACCGTGCCGACCGGCCATCTTGTCGCCAACGCTAATGACTCGCTTGGTCGCAATGTACACTTTGACCATTTGAAGCACGCCGCTTCGCAATTCATCGCCGCGCTTCATGCTATTGAGCTGACGATCGCGAATATCGAGGGCTTCTTCCACGCCGGGCCACAGGTTTTTGTAAACCTTCTTGACTTCCGCGTGCAGACCACCATCGAGGCGATTGATCAATCGGGACAAGTTGAACGTTTGTGCTTTTTCCGCGATGTACTTTGGGTCCTGACCACCGGTCAAAGGAGTGCCATCATCATCGGTCAATTTGCCACCGATGGCTTTTTCAAGCTCTTCGGCGAACGAAGCGAACGAGGTAGCAATCTCTTTGTTGCCTTCGGTTTCAACCCTCTTTAGCTCCTTTTCAAATTCCTTCCTTTCTTCTTCCGACAGACTCATCCTTCGAGAAAACTTCTGTGTATCGATCACGATTCCTTCAACGCCAGAACTGACCTCGAGTGAATCGTTCTTTACGTCTTCCCCGGCACGACCGAAAATAGCGTGAAGCAATTTCTCTTCTGGCGTCAACTCAGTCTTGCTCTTCGGCGAAACCTTGCCGACGAGAATGTCGCCTGGAGCAACGTACGTTCCGATTTGAACGATGCCGCTTTCGTCGAGATTGCGAAGCGCTTTTTCGCTAACGTTGGGAATGTCACGCGTGAATTCCTCTCGGCCAAGCTTGGTTTCGCGAATTTCAACGTCGAACTCTTCGATGTGAATCGAGGTGTAGACGTCCTGCTTGACCAGCTCTTCGCTGATGATGATCGCATCTTCGTAGTTGTAACCATCGAACGACATGAAGCCCACGAGGACATTTCGTCCGAGTGCGAGCTCACCCAAGTGGGTCGATGCACCGTCGGCAATGATCTGCCCCTTTTCAACCTTGTCACCCATTTGAATGATCGGTCGCTGATTGAGGCAAGTACGTTCGTTTAGTCCTTGGTACTTCTTTAGATGATAGATGTCATTGCCGACTTCGATCTTCATTGAATCAACGTAGGTTACTTTGCCCGCTTTGCGAGCTCGAACGACCATCGAGCTGTTCGCTGCGACCTCTCGTTCGAGACCCGTGCCTACGATGGCCGGCTCAGCGACCAACAACGGAACCGCTTGGCGTTGCATGTTGGAACCCATGAGCGCGCGATTGGCGTCGTCATGCTCCAAGAACGGAATCAAACCAGCAGAAACTCCGATCATCTGACTCGGCGCGATGTCCATGTAATGGACTGTTTCTGGAGTTACGATTTCGAAGTCACTGCGGTGACGAGCGATCAAACTCGGCCCAGCCACCAAAGCGCCATCTTTCACTGCCAAGTCCGCAGGTCCGATGTACGCGTCCGACTCTTCGTCTGCACGCAGCCAAACGACTTCTTCAGTCACTTTGCCATCGACGACCCGGCGATAGGGCGTCACCAGGAAGCCATACTCGTCAACCCCTGCGTAGATGGAGAGCGAACTAATCAAACCGATGTTCGTACCTTCCGGCGTCTCAATCGGGCAAATTCGACCGTAGTGCGAAATGTGAACGTCGCGAACTTCAAAGCCCGCTCGTTTACGATTCAATCCGCCTGGTCCTAGGGCCGACAAACGTCGTTCGTGGGTCAATTGCGAAAGCGGGTTGGTCTGGTCAACCACCTGCGACAACTCTCCACGACCGAAGAAGTACTCGATGGCGGCGCTGATGCTCTTTGGATTGACTAACGATCGAGGCGTCATGTCCTCAACCTCTTTGAGACTCATGCGCTCTTGCACGGTTCTACGAAGCTTCAAAAAACCTTTTCGCAATTCTTCGCAAGCCAACTCGTCAATCGTTCGCAAACGTCGATTTCCCAAGTGGTCGATGTCGTCGAAACGAGCATCGGTTTCGCTGTCGAACAAATCGATCAAATAACGGATCGACGCGACCAAGTCTTCTGGCCGCAAAGCCATTTCGTCTTCTGGAACTTCTAAGCCAAGTTTGCGGTTCACGCGGAACCGACCGACTCTACCCAATCGATAGCGATTGATATCGAAAAACTTCTCATGAAATAGGGTCCGAGCCTTTTCGAGCGCCGGCGGATTGCCCGGTCGAAGCCTTTGATAGATTCGCAATAGCGCTTCTTCGTGAGAGTTGGTGTTGTCTTCAGCAATCGAATTGATGATGTAAGGGACTTTCGGAGCGTCCATAACCTGAACGCTCTTGACTCCGCATGTGCAAATCGTTTCAGCAATCGCCTTGCTAAACTTTTGACCAGCCTCAATGATGATTTCGCCAGCCCGCTCGTGATCCGACGGGTAAACCACGTCGTCACCAGCGATCTTGTTCTCGATCTTGGCTACGCTGCCGCCGCCAGAAAGTTTTTCTGGTTTGATTTCGTAAAATGCATTCAGCAAATCCTGCTCAGTGCTCAACTTAGGCGACATCGCTCTTAGCAAAGTCATGACGGAAAACTTTCCGCTTTGATCGATACGGACCGACAACGAATCCTTCTTGGTTACGTTGATTTCAATCCAGCTACCGCGCTCTGGTATCACTCTAGCAGAAGGAAGCTTTCGATCGGAAGTACCCTCGGACTCCTCAACGAAATCGACACCCGGAGATCGGTGCAACTGACTGACGACCACACGCTCAGCACCATTGATGATAAACTCACCGCCGCCAAGCATGATCGGGACATCTCCCAAATACACTTCTTCTTCCAGTGGCTGGTCCCGTTTGAGCCGGAACCACACCTTGAGCGGCTTGCCGTAGGTCAAGCGAAGCTGACGGCACTCCTCGGGTGTGTAACGAGGCTTGCCGAGTTCATAGCGGAGGTATTCAAGAGCAACGGTTTTGTCGTAACTCTCAACTGGGAATATTTCGCGAAAGACAGACTCAAGCCCCTGGTTTTTCCGCTTGTCCGAAGGAATGTCCTCTTGCAAAAACGCCTCGTAGGACGACGTTTGCAAGGTGGTCAAATTCGGAATAGGGAATTGACTACGACCAGATCCGAAAATGCGGATGCTGCTGGTCTGTAGTCGTCGCTTGGAGGATGTTGCCATGGAGACTAGCTAATTCTCAAAGTGGATCTGAAAGGAAATGGAAGATAATTCGAAGCGTCGGGTCGGAAAGTTGGTCGATTTGACTCAACAGACATGGCCACGTCTAGCCGCATCGACCGGGAGAGACAAAGGTTCCGGGCGATAGAATTGAGGCATTTCGCAGAACTTAGCCGTAGAGGAAACAGACGAGGCATGCGACCAATCAAGATCCGCCTCAAACCACGGAGAATTTGGTAAGAATGGAGATTGAATCTGAACAACAAAGTATCCGTCCAATGCTCTCCCCCCAAATAAACGCACAAACAGCGAAGAACACGAGCTCCACTGTTTGAATCTGAATTGCCAATTATGCCAACGCTCACATCAAGAGTGTACCGATCCAGGCCACATCGCCTAGACCAACCGAAGGCGATTTTGAGAATTTCGCAAAGAAATATCGTTAATGGCACTCGGCTAGCTCTGAGTCAAAATCAATCGCCATGTTTCTTGAAGTTGGAAAACTAATGCTGTCCGCGTTTCGGTGTAATTTCCTCCGTCCTTAGCGGTTGCCTCTCTATTCCCATAGTATCGGCTCCTTTTCGTTGATACCAAACGTATTATCCGGGGTTAGTATTCCCTACAACAACCCCAATCGTTTGCCCTTCCAACGACCTGCCGAGCACACTTCGCACAGCGGCGACTTTTTGGCACGCGAGTTTTTCGCCAAGAATCCCCCCTTTTACCGTCGTGAACTCGATCCAAAGCGCTTATCAATGTCCAAGACGAATCCCCAGAAAAATACCTTGTGGCTTGGTTGAACAATGCACTCGCATCGAGTTCGTCTGACCTGCATCTTGTATGCGGTTATCCGCCTGTCCTTCGCTTGCACGGGAAGTTAGTACCAATCGCCAACCAAGCCATCTTAACTCCCGACTTGATGGCGGATGTACTGAGAATGGTTTGTACGGAGGCGCAAAACCATCAATTCGAGCGAGAACTGAACCTTGACTACGCAGTCGAAATTGAGATTCAAAATAGACCTACTCGTTTTCGCATCAATCTATTCCGGTCCTATGGCGCGACTGGGGCGTGCCTGCGTGTGATTCCGGATAGCATTCCAGATTTTTCCTGGGCATCGTTTCCGAAAGATATAGCCGTTCGATTGGGTTCCTTTTCGAATGGTTTGGTTCTGTTTACGGGTGTTACTGGCTCAGGCAAGAGCACCAGCTTGGCAATGATTGTCGAGCTTTTGAATCGAACCGGCGGAAAACGAATCCTCACCGTGGAAGACCCGATTGAGTACCGTTTTCCTAAAGATTCGAATTCAGTGATAACTCAGCGCGAAGTTGGCCGCGATGTCTCCTCTTTTGCGGACGGGCTACGGTACGGCTTAAGGCAGGATCCCGACGTTATCTTGGTAGGTGAAATTCGGGATATCGATACGGCCCGGATGGCGCTTAGCGCGGCGGAGACAGGCCACCTGGTCTTTTCGACGCTGCATACTCGAGACGCCAAAGGGGCGATTTCGAGGTATACCGATTTCTTTCCACAGCAGGTCCAGAGCGAAGTCCGTTCGCAGCTGGCATCCGGTGTTCGCGCAGTGATTTGTCAGCGTCTTCTGCCGAGTGTGGTTGAGGGGGAGAAACAAGAATTGGCATTAGAAATCATGTTTAACACTCCAGCCATTGGAGCCGCTATCCGTATCGGAAAACTAGAAAGTATTGACAATTACATTGTGACGGGGCGCGTCGAAGGAATGGTTTCTATGGACGAATCCATCAAGAGGCTGCTTTCGAAGGATCGAATTAGCCGAGCCACAGCTGAAAGCTTCATCTCCGATCGAACCCTTCTCAGCGGCCTCTAATCAAGATCGCCGTAACCCAAACGAAGGCAACCTCCGCCACGGGGTTAGGCTCTTATTAAACCGCTACTGGCGCAGCAATGTGGGGGTGAGGTTGATAGTCCAGCAATTCAAAATCTTCGAACGCGTAGTCGACGATGCTCTCACGTGCGTTCTTTATCACCAGCCTGGGAGCGGGATGGGGCGCGCGTTCCAGTTGCGTTTTCGCTTGTTCTAAATGATTGTCGTACAGATGCACATCACCTAGGGTATGCACAAAATCCCCAAGCTCTAGGCCCGTTGTTTTGGCCATCATAGCGGTCAGCAGAGCATACGAAGCAATGTTGAATGGAACTCCTAAGAAGAGGTCCGCGCTGCGCTGGTACAGTTGGCAGCTGAGACGACCGTTGGCAACATAGAACTGAAAGAGGAGGTGACAAGGAGGCAACGCCATTTGAGCAACATCGGCAACGTTCCAAGCGCTGACAATCAATCGTCTAGAGTCTGGAGTATCACGAATTTGTTGTTCGACCTGCTTGATTTGATCAATGACTCTACCGTCCGGACATTGCCACGATCGCCACTGCTTTCCGTAGACTGGACCGAGTTCTCCATGCTCGTCCGCCCATTCATCCCAAATCGAAACACGGTTGTCTTTGAGGTATCGTATATTGGTCTCGCCCCTCAAAAACCAAAGCAATTCATGAATGATGCTGCGTAAATGCAATTTCTTTGTCGTGAGCAGTGGAAAGCCTTCCGACAATCGGAATCGCATTTGAGCGCCAAACAGGCTCCGCGTACCGGTTCCCGTTCGATCGCCTTTGATGTCTCCGTCGTAAAGCACTCGTTGCATAAGGTCTAGATAAACTTGTTCCATGGATGGCATCCGATTTCGTTCTCAAGGTTTTGACATTGAAGGAGCATTGGTCGACTACTTTCTCGCCTTAAGCGTCCAATGCCGATCACTTGTCATGGAGACACAGTCGGCGGACAATCCGGATTTCACGGCAAGGTCGCGAATTTCCGATAGACTAAGTGCCGCATGTAGGCTCTGGTGAAGCATCTGCTTGGAACTGTCGCTTGCGTTTGAAGCGTATGTTGAAACAAGTTGTTCGAGCTGCGCGAGGCTATCAGGGCGACACAAATCCCGAATAAACAACAGTCCACGCGGCCTCAAGACTCGCAATGCCTCGAGTAAAAAGGTGTCGTGCGTAGGCAAATGATGCACCAGGGAATTCGACATAACCGTGTCAAAAAAATCACTCTCGAAAACCAGCTTTTTCGCATCACCAAAATGCAGTTGGATTCGCCCGATTAGGCTGTTGACCTCGAGTCGATATCGAGCCAAGTCGAGCATCACGGATGACGCGTCACTTGCCATCACGCGAACGATTTCGTCGCGCTGGCAGAGTTCAATGGGTATGAGGGCTGTGCCCGTGCCCAAGTCCAGACAGTCGATGCCGAGTGGACCGGCGTCCAAAAGGTCGGTGACGAAATTGCAATTGACCGCGACGTGATCCATCTCGTTGTATTCGATGGCCTCCTCGCGGTCATTCATGATCTCAGGTTCGAGAACTCGATTTAGCATATGCGGCATGTCCAAAGGTGCTAACAACAGGAATCGGCTGGTGAGTCGCTCGCGCCGCGTCTACGCGGTCCTGGAATTTCTTTGCCCGTAAATGAGATGCGATTGTTCGCATCGACGAACACCACCCTGGGATCAGGCGCGCGAATCTCAGAATTGGTTTCTTGAATGAAACCGAAGGTGGCCACAATGATCACATCGCCTGGTCTGACGAGGTGAGCCGCGGCCCCGTTGATGCAGACGTCATTGGAGCCCTGCTCGCCAAGGATGGCGTACGTTTCCAGTCTTGTGCCTCGTGTTACGTTCCACACTTGTACGGCTTCAAATGGCGAAATGCCGGCCGCGATTAGCAAATCGGGGGGAAGTGTCAGCGAACCTTCGTAATGAAGGTCGGCTTGGGTGACTGTCGCGCGGTGGATTTTGGATCTCAGGAATTTTCGGAACATGACTAGATTGTGCCGAAACTCAACCAGAATTGCTAGCCGAAACACGGGTCTTGGATTCGCTCTGAGCTTGACGCGACGTTCCGCTTGACGGGACGCTAAAACAAGGTTTTGGGGGAGACAAGCGCCCTCTCAAGCTACCTAGCCCAGCGTGCCATGAACGCCCCCTAGGCTAGGTTGTTTTTCGCACTCCGTATCGGATTACTTCTTCTTAGCAGCCTTTTTAACTGCCGTCTTTGCAGTTGCTGGTTTGGCAGCCGTTTTGGCCGGGATAGGACTTGCGGCGACGGCTTTCTTTGCAGCTTTAGGCGTTTGAGCCTTTGGGGCGGCGGCCTTTGGCGCTGACTTCTTCGCTTCAGCTGGCTTCTTCGAGGCTGGAGGTACAGTCTTGGTTGTGCTCTTCTTGGCTGCTTTTTCGGTCGTTGCTGAAGTTTCCTTAGCTACCTTCTTAGACGACTTGCCGCCAAAAATTCCATCCCAGCCATCTGAATATTTCTCATTCGTTCCAACACGCGTAATTGTCACTGAATCACCTTTTAACCAAAACTGAAAACAACTATCGAAAAACGGATCCAATCCAAGCCACACTGAAATGCGCTTGTTCCAGACCGCAACCGCCCAAGTTAGCGGAACGTGGATTGTCTGGTCAATACGTTTTCAACATTCAAGTCACGTTAGAGATCGATTTGATGCGAGTTTCTTCCATGTCGATCTCGCGCTCTAGTTTTTGAACCAAGGACTCCTCGATAATGGACTGGCGAACTAGCTCGTGCAATCGATGACGCTGAGCCGTCAGGACTCCGGTAAATGCTCGGTGGCAAACCGAGGACTGGCTTTCCAGCAAGGATTCATCATCTAAATCCAACCGCATCAGCCAACTATCCGCTTGGGCCCGGAAATGCGATCGCAAATAGTCGATCTCGTTTTCTGGAAAGCCCTGCTTCCGCCGCTTGTCCAAATACATGTTCGCGGCGGCCAGTAAGGCAAGTCTCGCATCCATCTCTTGTTGCGATGCTGAGGGGACACTTCCCGACAGATTGAGCTTTCGAACCAACCATGGCAAGGAAAGTCCTTGCACTACCAGAGTCCCCAGGATGACGACAAACACCACAAAGAGTATGAGATTCCTGTAGGGAAAGTCCGAGGGGAGCGCCATGGCAGCGGCCAGAGAAACGACACCTCGCATACCGGTCCAGCCAATCAAAAGTAAAGGCCCTACTGGAGGGATGGGATCTCGCTTGCGAAGCTTCGCTGACAAGATTCTTGGAATCCAGGCCGCAGGGAAAACCCAAATCATTCGAACTGCAATCGTAACCAAAAGAATCAAAACGGCACCCAAGCTGTTCCGGAGCAACTGCTCCTCTGTCGCTAGGATCGTTACGACGTCGCGCATCTGAAGTCCGATAAAAATAAATGTCAGACCGGTTAGTACAAAGACCACGCACTCCCAAACTGCATTGGCATGCAATCGAGTGGCCGCCGAAAACAAGGTTGCGGCCCTTTGGCGAACCATCAGCCCTGCACACACCACCGCCAGCACACCTGAAAAATGAAGAGACTCGCAGGTCAAGTAGGCGGCAAATGGAGTCAGTAAGGTCACCACGGTTTCTATCAAGGGCTCATTCAAGCGTTTGTGAATTGCGATTACGGCCACGCCAACGAGGCATCCCACGGCAACTCCGCCGGTCGCGGCGATTGCGAATTGAGCGAAAGCACCAGAAACAGAAAAGTGCTGCCCGGCGGCAACTGCCAGGGCTAAGCGGTACGCGACCAACCCCGAGGCGTCGTTCAGAAGACTTTCTCCCTCCAGGATGACAACGACGCGACGCGGGACTCGCAACCGCTGTGTCACCGAGCTAGCTGCTATCGCATCTGGCGGTGAAATAATAGCCCCCAAGGCAAAGGCCGCCGCCCATGGCAATCCAGGAAAAATCGAATGGGCAACCCAGCCGACCACAAGGGTTGTGACAAGCACCAATCCGATCGCGAGCAATGCAATGGGACGGAGATTCTTTCGAAAGTCGTGAAAGGGTGTCTGCCAGGCCGCGGCGTAAAGAAGTGGTGGCAGGAAAATCAGGAAGACAATGTCTGGGGTCAATTGCACATTGGGCAACCCGGGGACAAACGCGATCGCCACCCCGACTAAGACCATCAACGTAGGATAAGGAATGGACCATGAACGAGTCCAAAAGGCCAATAACGTAACGATACACATCAAAATCAGAACGGCAGTCACTTCGTGCATACTGAGATCCATCGACTCCGTGATTTGCTTGCAAACAAGGAACGGTACATTTCGGGGAATTTTGCGGACTGTAACGAGAAATCCCATCCTTTCAGCGAACTTTTGGTACTCGTGGTGCCGATAAAGTCGGTGGTATCGGGTTTGCCGCTCGTTCTTATTGTAATGAACCTGCGTGTCAAGCCGATTATTCGACGGTTTCAAGGCATAACAGTGCCAACCAGCAGGTGTCCCAAGCATCTGTTCCAATGGGGGAATTGCGGTTTCTGAAGACAACCAGAGGCTGCAATCGCAAATTTGCGTTGGAGAGATTTCAATGAAGTTGCTCAAAGGCTGGAAATTAAAACTATTCGCCGGACTGGCACTCGCTTCACTTGGCGGGCAACTGCAAGCTCAAAAGCCTGGGAGTTTAGACCCTCGCGTTCTGGGCCAGGGCCAACCTCAAATTGGGCCTGCTTCCTACCGCATCCCAGGACCACCTCCAGGCATGTCCGGCGATGCCGGCATGTACGGTGATCCCTCGACGGGAATGCCGATGGGAATGGACCCGAACTTGCCACAAGTCCCTTGCGGACCAGATGGCATGCCATGCGGTCCCGAAGGTTACGGCAACCAATGCGATGGTGCTTGTGACCGCTTTGGTCGATCTCCGTTCGCGCTGTTTAGCGCGCTTCGAGGCAGGGCTGCCGGTTGGCGTGGTTCCTTGCGACCCTACGGTGAAGGTGGTATTGCGACGCAACGTTGGTTTGACGTTTCCGCAGAAGCGATCTTTTTGGGAAGAACTACCGGAGCTTCATCCTTCAATACGACGTCGCTTGGAGCCGGAAGCAATAATTTTGTCCTTGGCACGGGCAACGTTCCGCTAAACGATCTCAGAGGTGGTTTTGGCGTGCAAGCCAATATCCAAGTCGGGCCAGGTTCCAACCTGGAAGTTGTTTACTTTGGACTAAACAAATGGGAAAAGTCTGCCTCGGCGACTTCGACTGCACCCAATTTGTTTTCTTTCCTCAGCAATTTCGGAACACTCCCGGCTAACGGCTTTGACGATTCCGACAGGTCTTTTGTGCACACCCTGACCTATTCGTCCACCTTGAACAACGGCGAAATCAATATTCGACGTCGGTGGTCCGAGCCAGCCGGGTTCTTTCAAGGTAGCTACTTGATGGGCGTTCGTTACTTTGACATGGACGAGCAAGCCAAGTTTACGGCTCGAGGCGAAAACAACAATGCCTTGGCAAATAACGGCCCACGCTTTTTGGACTACACCGTTAACACGCAGAACTCGTTGGTGGGTTTTCAAGTCGGTGGAGATCTCTGGTATAACGTTATTCCTGGCGTGAAGCTTGGTGTCGAAGGCAAGACCGGGATTTACAACAATCGCGCCCATCAAAATACCGCTATCTCAGCCAACTCGCTGGCCAATGCGGTCACGGAGGAAGTCCTATCCAATCGGGCTGCGACTGTTACGCAAATATCGCCACAAATCTCGTACCGATTGAACCACTCGTGGGCATTCCGTTCGGCCTATCAAGCGATCTACCTCGATCACGTTGCCCTAGCTACCGACAACTTCAACGTTGTTCCACCGACGGACTTCGGACAGAATGCGGGTAGAGTTGCGTCGATCAATAGCGATGCTTCGATATGGCTTCAAGGCTTCAGCCTCGGTGCCGAATACACTTGGTAATGACGTCGAAAACCACGCTTGCGTGTCAACAAGAACTTGCGAGACCCAGGGGACTTTCCCCTGGGTTTTTTCATTGTCGCCTTTCGCTCCTAGGCTGTGAATTTATTATTGTCGCCTTTCGCTCCACGAAAGTGCGCCTCGTTAACACACTTTTGCGGAGCAAAAGGCGACAAAGTTCTGCGCCCTGCGAATACATTCACAGCCTATCCGCGAAAACGCGCTCAAGGCATGCTGACTCCAGACAAGCTTGCCCCAGTAGACAGCCCGAACAAAAGCATCAAGACGAAAAAGGCAAAGCACAGCGGCTGGTATGGATTGCCGGAGTATGCGTTCCCATTGGGATTGGTCGGAGTCATGTCGGTCTAAGATTTATTTGTAGTGGTGAGTGGTATACTCAAAAGGGACGCAATCAAACTGAACTAACTAAACTGAACTAACTAAATGGTGAAGCAATCCCCAACACCATTGTCGGGTAACCCCATCAATTCACGCCAACGAGCTTCGATCATGGCGGTGTAGGGCATCCCGCCCAGGCCTACGTTTCCGAGCGCGAAGCCGTCGTTGACTTCCACCAGCAAAGTTTGCCCAGACGCCGTTATTCCCCAATCCATTCCAAAAGCAATTGGGCGCTCGGTAAATGCCTCGATCGCGGACTGCACCGTCGCCACGTCCGGGAATCGCAACGGGTCACCTTTGTAGTTGGCTACGTTGAGAATCTTGTTTCGAAGGATTGAGACTCGCCACTCGGAAACAAACTCGATCCGCTGCTGCGCCAACACCGCCGTATCATCCGGTAGGGCGGCTGATGCGATCAAGTCGCGAAGTCCATACACAACCGTTCCCTTGAACAACTTATGATGAAGCAGAGGCTTGATATGGAAAGGATTGAACGAAACCTCGGAGTCCACTTGGTTTCGAACTTCACCCAAGGTCGTTTCCCAAGTAAATCTTCCAATCCACTGCGATAGGGAATGGGGCAGATCAAAAACCGGTGGCGAGGGGCGACCGGCCCTAGCTAACAAGACTCGAATCGCCTCAACGCCGGCTCGAACGACCATTTCATCTGGCCGATGGTGGAGCCAAGCGTCAAGCTGGCCCGATTGGATATCCGCGAATCGAAACGGGACAACTTCGTAACCACGCTCCCAGAACCAATGCGAAGCCTCGAGGGAAGCAAGGTAAAACGACGAGTCTTGATTTACCTGTTGAACATACGCTCGCATAAAATTCATCCGGTGGGCGTCAAAACGAGATGCAGCTTATTGACGCAATTGGCCGGCGATAACGCATGAAATTTGAAATGTCGCTGCATCGATACTTACAAATAAATCGCTTTTGGGCGGAATTTCCTCCGCAACTGCACTGTAAACAAGCCAAATTGTTGGGTAGTCTGGGTGCACACGAATTGTACTCGTTTTTTCCTCATGGCTGTTTTGCTTTTACTAATGATTCAAAGGATAGATCCACTCATGTTGCTTAGAGCTATTGTCGCACTCTCTGCCGTGCTGGTATTTGGAATCTTGCACAGCCAAGGGCAAGAAAAAGTTGGCGGGGCCGTACCAGCTCCAATCGTACAAGGCAATGCGGCCCTGAAGGATCCATCGAGTTATGCCCTCGGTTTCAACATTGGAAGCGACCTGGCGCAAAGTGGATTCAACGACAAGGACTTGAACAGCAATGACTTTCTCGTTGGCTTGTTGGATGCGTTGACCAAGAAAGAGCCTAAACTGACACAGCCGCAATTTCAAGACGCAATGAAATCGCTTCAGCAGCGAATCCAAACCAAGATGATTGAAACGGCCAAGCAGAATTTGGAAAAGTCCAATTCCTACCTCGAAGCCAACAAAAAGAAAGACGGCGTCCAAGTTACCAAGACGGGCCTGCAGTACCAAGTAGTCAAGTCCGGAACTGGCAAACAGCCAACCATTACCGACAGTGCGGTTTGTCACTACGAAGGCAAGATGATCAATGGAACGGTATTTGACTCGTCGATTAAGAGAAACAAACCCGAAACATTTCCAGTTAGCAAAGTGGTTCCAGGATGGACCGAAGCCCTTCAGAGAATGAAAGTCGGAGACAAATGGATCCTGACTTTGCCACCCAATTTGGGCTACGGCGAACAAGGGGAACCGCGAGCTGGAATCGGACCCAACGAAGCCTTGATCTTCGAATTGGAATTGCTTGACGTTGTCAAATAACCACGATTCGATTTCGGAAAAAACCATGCATGATGCGATGGAAACCTGGATGTCTAGCGTGAATGCGTTTGGACATGCGCACCTGCTAGGATTCTGGAATGAGTTGTCAGAGGACGAGCGACGGCATTTGGCTAACCAAATCCAGTCGATCGATTTTCAAGAACTCGCCCATCTGTTCGAAGGAACCGAAGAAGCGATAGACTGGGCGGAGCTTGCGCGACAAGCGGTTCCTCCCGATGCCGTTCGATTGCAAGATGCAAATCCGAAATTTTCAAAGGCCGAAGCCCTCGAGTGTGGAGAGCGAGCTCTAAGAGATGGCAAGGTTGGGATGATTTTGGTTGCGGGTGGCCAAGGAACTCGACTGGGCTTTGATCTGCCAAAAGGCATGTTTGGTATTGGTCCCATTTCCAATCGTAGCCTGTTTGCCATGCATGCCGATTCGCTTCGCGGTGCTATGCGGCGTTATACGGTTTCGATTCCTTTGTATGTCATGACTAGTCCCGCCACGGATGTTCCGACTCGAGAGTACTTCCGAAGCCATCATCATTTGGGAATCAAAGAAGAGGAGCTTGTCGTCTTTTGCCAAGGCACGATGCCCGCCATCGACGCTTCGACCGGCAAAGTTCTTATGGAGTCAAAGTCTAGTATCGCTCTCAGCCCGGATGGACACGGAGGAATCGTCGCTGCTCTCGATCGGCAGGGAATAATGGAATCGGCCGCGGAACGCGGCATTGAGCATTTCTTCTACGCCCAGGTCGACAATCCGTTGGTTCGCGCTTGCGATCCGCTTTTGATTGGCTACCACGTTCTTGCAAAGTCACAAATGACGACACAAGTCGTCAAGAAACGTTTTGGGGAGGAAAAAGTTGGAAACGTCGTCTCCATTAATGGCCGCACTCACATCATTGAATACAGCGATTTGCCCGCGGATGCTGCCAATCGAACGAATGCGAAGGGGGAGCTCAGCCTTTGGGCGGGAAACATCGCCGTGCATGTAATGGCGTTGGACTTCTTGGCTATTTCCGCGAAGAATGGAGTTGGCTTGCCATTCCATCGCGCGAAGAAAGCGGTTTCGTTTCTCAATGAACGTGGCGTCGTCGAAAAGGCTCTGCACCCGAATGCGATAAAGTTTGAGCGATTTGTCTTTGACCTGCTGCCGCTAGCCGATCGAACGATTGTCGTTGAAGGAGACGCTGCGGACGTGTTTGCGCCGGTAAAGAACGCAGAAGGAGCACCCACGGACACTCCGTCCGCCGCACGCAATGCGATCCTTGGCCAACATCGACGCTGGCTTGAAAACGCGGGTGTGACAGTAAGCCCCAGCGTGAAAGTCGAGATCAACCCAAATTGGGCTCTAGACGCGGAAGAAGTACGAATGAAAATTCAAAGGCCCTCGAGCATTTTAGTCGACACCTATTTTGCATAGCACTTACAAGGAAACTTCATGCTCCATGCAGTCATCATGGCCGGCGGTTCCGGCACCCGATTTTGGCCGGCAAGTCGCCAGGTCAAACCGAAGCAATTGCTAAAAATGGGCGGGCAACGAACGATGTTGCAAACCACCTTCGACAGGCTCCAAGGCCTAGTTTCGAGCGAGCATATTTTGGTCGCTACCAACCAACAATTGACGGAAGCCGTAGCCATGCAGCTTCCCAATTTGCCTATTGAACACATTATCGGAGAGCCGTTCAAACGAGATACAGCTCCATGCATCGGTGTTGCAGCCTCGTTGGTTCAGGCGGCCGATGCGAATGGAATCATGGTGGTTATGCCATCGGATCACGTGATTGAGCCGCGCTCCGAATTTCACAGAGCCATTCGAGCTGCGGCGAAACTGGTGGAAGATGACCCGACGCGAATCGTCACGTTCGGTATCCGGCCAAGCTATCCGGCGGAATCCTTCGGCTACATTCAGCGGGGAGAAGCGATTGCAAGTGGGCCGGGCACATCGACCTTCGGCGTGGTTCGGTTCCGCGAAAAACCTGATCGCAAGACGGCTGAAGACTATGTTGAGCAGGGTACTTACTACTGGAACAGCGGAATCTTTCTTTGGAAAGCCAGTACGATTTTGCAAGCATTGGCGAGGTTTGAGCCCGAAATGCATGCTCATATCGAAAATATCGCTCGAGACATCGGAACCGCCAATTTCCAAAAGAACTTCGCCGAGTATTTTGAAAAGATTCAGGGCAAGTCCATCGACTTTGCGGTAATGGAACGCCACGAAAACGTAGTGGTAATCGAAGCTCCCTTCTCCTGGGACGATGTCGGAAGCTGGCAGGCCATCGCGCGATTGATTGCCCCTGACGAGCGGGGAAATGCGGTCGATGGTCCCTTCCTGTCCATCGACTCCGCCAACAATATCATTCGATCGGAACCCGATCATTTGATTGTCACCATCGGCATGAATGACACGATTGTCGTCCATACTCCCGATGCAACTTTGGTGGCCCCCAAGTCGGAAGAAGAGAGAGTGCGGGAGGCCGTAAAACAGCTGACTGAACTTGGTCACCAGCAGTACTTGTAGAGTTTAGGCAAAAAGTTCTAGAAATTATTCCATTCCGTGGATCGATCTTAGGAGAAAACGTTGTTACGATTCTATGGTCTTCTTTATTTGCGTAAAACACTGGCTTACCGAGTACTTTGCGCGGAAAATATTTGAAATGAATCGAATTGTGGTCTGGAGGCGGGGGTGGCGAAAATCAGCGTAGCTGGCATTGCAGCCGAGGACGTATTGAATTGCTTGCCGGATGGGGTTGCCATTTTGGGTGGTGATTTGACCATTCTATGGGCCAATCAGTGTTTTCAGCAGTGGTTCGGTGGCGTGGATCGGACCGGTGAGAATTTCTATTCTGCATTGGCCAATCCAGAAATGGTTGGGACCGGTCTTTGTCCTCTGCAGACATGTTTTTCTAGCGGACGAAAAGCCAGCGCAACCCTTCAAACGCAAAAAGGGAGCTTCTATCATATCCACGCCGCCCCTCTGGCTAGCCACACCGGCAACCGCGTATCCAACCATTCGAATGCCAATGAAATCGACCGGATCGTAGTAACCCTGAGCGATGTTACCGAGGAGATTTTGCAGGAGCAAAAACTCGCTGCCATCCATCAAGCCGGCGCGAAACTGACTGACCTCAAGCCCGACGAAATCTTTGCGATGGACGTCGAGCAGCGGATCGATTTGCTGAAGGACAACATTCGGCACTACACACAAGACTTGCTCAACGTCGAAGTCATTGAAATTCGACTGTTGGAACAATCGACTGGAAATTTGATCCCATTGCTTTCCGTCGGCATTGATCAAACGGCGGCGGATCGCCGATTGATGGCTAGCCCACAAGGCCACGGTGTTACAGGATACGTTGCCGCTAGCGGAAAGAGCTATCTGTGCCGTGATACCACCAAAGATCCAAAATACCTCGAAGCGTTTAAAGGGGCGAGAAGCTCACTGACCGTCCCGATTCTCTTGCATGAAAGTGTGATAGGCACGATCAATGTTGAGAGTCCGATGCTGGATACGTTCTCTCCAAGCGATCAACAGTTCCTCGAGATCTTTGCGCGCGATGTGGCTGTAGCACTCAATACCCTAGAGCTTCTTGTTGCACAGCGAACCAACGCGGCTCAGCAAAGCTGCGAAGCCATCCACGCGGCCGTGGCACTCCCAATTGACGACTTGCTATTGGATGCGGTCCACTTGATGGAAAAGTACATAGGCCACGACACCGAAACCGTATCCCGTTTAAGAGATGTCCTTGCTAAAGCCCGAAGTATCAAGCGATCCATCCAGGAGATCGGACAAACGATGGCCCCAACCGATGTGAGTCCAGCTGGCAGTAACAGCGAGATCCACACGAAGCTTCACGGGAAACGCATTCTGGTCGTCGACGCAGACGAACAGGTTAGGAATGACGCGCACGCCTTGCTCGAACGATATGGTTGCACGGTGGAAACCGCCCATGACGGGGATCAAGCTGTCTCGATGGTTCGTAATTGCCTTGAGCAACCATACGACGTAATTATCTCGGACATCAAGCTCCCTGACTACTCGGGATACCAATTGATGTTGCGATTGCAGAAGCTGATGACCCATGTGCCAATTGCACTCATGACCGGTTTTGGATACGACCCAGGGCACTCGATTGTCAAGGCTCGTCAGTCCGGATTGCATCCGAAGGCCATCCTGTATAAGCCGTTTCGATTAGATCAGCTGTTGAGCGTAACAGAAACGCTTATCGACTATCGTCCTCAAACCTCTGAATGATTCCGGCGGTCGCGTGATCTTCGATTTTTTGTTGTCCAGCGCGATCATGGTGATCGTCGCCCTTGGGCATTTTGGCCTTTGGATCTGGCTCTTCAATCGTATCAACGCCACGGGACTGCAACGCAATACAATCAAGCGTATCGAAAAGTCTGTGGTACTGGCGTGCGGGCTGATCCCAATTGGACTATTGATTTTCGAGCTTCGTACACACGGTGCGGCCCTCTTTCTTGAAACAGGAAGTTGGTGGGGAAAACTCACCCTCCTCACAGCAGGCTATTCGCTACTGGTAAGCATTTTTGCGTTCATCATGGCCCCGTTTTGGATTGCGGATCGCCCCCGCTTTTCAACAGCAAAAGATCGATACCAACTTCGAGTAGCTGACGATCTTAGTCAGCTTCAACGCGCCAAAGACAATGCGGCTTTGTACATTTCAGGCCGACACTTTGGGCGAATGGCCAAGCTGCCAGGTAATCAAGTTGTTTCGATGCAACGCAATCACAAACGACTGTTGATGGATGATTTGCCGGAGGGCTTAATCGGATTGCGAATTGCACATCTGTCCGATGTGCATTTGACAGGGCAAATGTCGACTGCATTTTATCGGCTGGCGATCGACTGGGTGTCGGACCAGGCGCCAGATCTCATTGTCGTTTCTGGCGACATCGTGGACTATCAACAAGCCCTGGGACAAATTAGGCCGGTCTTTGACGGTCTTGGGGCTCCGTTAGGCATGCACTTCATTTTGGGGAACCATGACAAACGATTGCCTATCCCGACCGACGTTTGCCGCCAATTGTGTTCCATGGGCTGGACCGATCTAGGCAGTTCTGACGCCATAGTCAGAAAGGGAGGGACATCGATCCGTTTACTTGGCAACGAATTGCCATGGTTTAGTAGACATGCCACGGCAATCACAACCAAACCAATAGACGAAACAGACGACAAGGCTTGGAGATTGGGGGTCTCACATTCACCGGATCAATTTGCTTGGGGGATTGTTAATCGATGCAAACTATTGTTGTGCGGCCACACCCATGGAGGTCAAATTCGTTTCCCTGTGATTGGTCCGGTTATCGCTCCAAGTAGGCATGGGACGCGCTACGCGTCGGGGGTGTTTTTCTCCGACTCAACTCTGATGCATGTTTCGCGAGGAATCTCTGGAGTCCATCCGTATCGTTGGGGATGCATCCCCGAAGTGACCATTTTGGAATTGATTCCTCGCAACTCGTAGCGTTTTTTCCAGCAAGTGGCACGGCGGCGCATGGATCGGTCCTTGCCGCCGTTCGATCCGCCTCTCCTATTTGCAAGTTCTCTTTTTTGCATTTTGTCGGTAAGCCGCAATGCAATTTTTGAGATATTCATTCAGTTTCACTAGAGCGTACGCGATAATTTTAATTGCCCCTTATTGTGGATAGCTGCATGCCCCAATAGTTCTTCACGACATAATCGAAATCGCGGCCTTAGCGGCCATAGGGGTGGAATTTGAAGGATGAACAATCTTGGGTGATCCAAACCGATGATCTTCAGATTGGAACAACTCTCAGCTTCGACTTAACGGACACAACGGGTCAAGTTTTGCACCCGGCAGGCATGCCGATCAATGGGCGGCTCAAAGAGCGCTTGCGGAAAAAGAACGTCCATTCGCTAACCATTCGAGGCGCAGCCAAATTTGACAATGAACAGACCGATTCGTTGCTAACTGACTCTTTTTCGCATGGCAGCGTCGAGGCGATTCAAGCTTCCATGGAAACAACGCAATTGGCGCTCCGCCAACTCGTGTCTGCCATCCAGAAGAACGAGGAAGGCAGCGTCGACGAACTTCGCAAAAGCGTGAACCAGTTCGTGGAACTAGCCAGTCAAGACGTAGCCCCAGCGCTGGCTGCGATTGCGTTGAAATCGCAAGTGGCAAACAGCGAGATTTTGGAAACGGTCGCAAAACGATCGACCAAGCTTTCATTGCTAGGAGTTATTACAAGTATCATCAACGCCGACAAACCGAATGAGTCCATCGAAATTGGCTTGGCTGGGTTGTTGCACGACTGCTCATTGCTTCTTCACCCAGAATGGTTTTCGAAAAATGCCAAAGAGCGTGTCGATCGAATTCTCGAAGAGTATCAAAGGCACCCGATTGAAAGTGCAGAGCTCATAAGCCGTACGCACGGGATTTCCAAAAACGTCATCATCCTTGTTACACAAGTCCACGAGCAAGCGGACCGTTCGGGCTATCCAAGGGGGTTGAACCTCGTCAATTCACTCCCAGGAGCAAGAATTCTAAATCTTGCCGATGCGTACCTTGCGCTGGTTGAGCCGATATCGGGGGACAAACTCGTACCAGCCGATGCGTTAGCCTATCTATGTTATCACACGGCCAAAGGCAAGTTCTGCAAAGACACGCTTCGTCGAATGATCGAGGGAATGTCGATGTATCCTGTCGGTTCGACCGTTCTGTTAGACGACAATTCGATAGCGTTAGTGATCAAGGGCACGCCTGGAAAGCCGATGCAGCCAGTCGTGAGGTTGCTGGCGCGTGGAAATCTTAGAATCGATTTGAAGGAATCGAACCGAACCATTCTTGGGCCGTTCGCAGGATCCAAATTGGGCAAAACGGAACGCATCACGGCGACTCAAATGCAAGAAATTTTGTGGCGCACCGATCGGTAAAACGATGGGCCTGCAGCGATATCCATCTGTTTACCATTATGAAATGCGATATGGGAAACGAAGGCGCCATTGATATTACAATAGGGCAGTTACTTGCAAAAGTCGGTCTATTTCATCGGCTGAATGAGCTATCGATAGGCTGATTCTTAAAAGGCTTCGATTTTCAGGGACGGTCGGCGGGCGAATGGCAGGAACATAAACTCCGGCTTTAAGCAACTGCTCGCTGAACTGCATCACTTGTCTCGCGTCGTTGATGTAGATCGGAACAATTGGGCTATCCCCCTTTCCAACTTCCAAGCCGAAGCCAACTAGGCGGGATCTAACCTCGGTGGCAAGCCGCGCGAGCTCAATTCTCTCATTCTGCATTTCCCGAACCAGAGAAACCGCCCGACACGCGGCTGCAGCGTCAGGAACAGTCGAGGCAGTACTATAAATCCAAGATCGAGCGTGGTTGGTCAACCAGTCGATCAACACGTTTGGTCCAGCGACAAATCCACCCACGCAGCCTAACGACTTGCTCAATGTCCCAACGCTAACGATTCGATCGTTGGAAACCCCGACATGCTCCGCTAGGCCACGTCCATTTGTTCCATATACGCCTGTTGCATGGGCCTCATCTAGTAAGCAAATCAAGTCAAATTCACGGCAAAGCGAATCGATCTCAACCAACGGCGCCAAATCTCCGTCCATGCTAAACACGGAATCGGTCGCCACGAACGCAAACCGCCCGCGATGTCGGTTTAGGCGAACGAGTTCTCGCAAAGCGAAATAATTGCAGTGTGGGTAAATCACTACCTGCGCTCGGCTCAAACGGCAGCCATCGATGAGGCTGGCATGGTTCAAGCTGTCGCTAAAGATGATATCCTCTATGGTGGCTAACGCGGCTACTGTTCCAACGTTGGCGGCATAACCGCTTGAGAAGACAATTGCGCTCTCGGTTTCCTTAAAACTTGCTATCGATTCCACTAAATCAAAATGTTCGGATGTTTGGCCAGTTACCAGTGGGCTAGCTCCGCTACCATATTTACGAGTCCGTTGAGCAGACTCCAAAGCGGCTCGCCGAACCTCAGGATGCCACGAGAGGCCCAGGTAATCATTTGCCCCAAAGTTGATAGCAACTACCCCGTTTCTCGATATGGTGGTCGGACCGAGTGGCTGTGAAACAGTGCAATTGCGACTCAACCCTAAAGCTCTGCGAACTTCCATCGCTTGCGCTAAATGCGTCCAAAAGGCCGGATGTGACGAATTATCCGTCAAAATATGTTGTTCCTGATCAGCGGATTGGGAAATCGGGTTTGATTTGGCAGGATAGTTCATCAATAATTGCAGAGTTAATTACTTGGCCAAACGGTAATGGTATTGGAGCGTAAGAATCTAGTCATGCAAATGCTAGAGCCAAACCTGTTGATCACCGACGACAATCGCGACTTTCGATTGTGCTTGGCTGAAGCTCTTTCCCGACGGGGGTACCGAACTGTCCTCGCCGCCGATGGGTTAGAGGCATTGGAAGTGATTCGAAGCCAGCATATTGATCTCGCTTTGCTGGACGTTCATATGCCCCGACTGGACGGCCTCGGAATGCTTCAATCTCTACGCGA
This sequence comes from Pirellula sp., assembly GCA_031374925.1. Taxonomy (GTDB): domain Bacteria; phylum Planctomycetota; class Planctomycetia; order Pirellulales; family Pirellulaceae; genus JBKCUI01. Next base: position 26,978 of record JANMHA010000143.1, read on the forward strand.
TACCAGATCGACTTTGCCGTGCATACTGATGTCTGCAAAGATGGACGAATCGATTGTGACTCGAGCCAGACAATTGCGAACCAATCAAGTGCTTTCGAAGCCATTCAGCCTGAACCTGCTAGCAGACACGATTCGAGCATTGCTCGAACAATGCAAAGGAAACCAGTCTTAGCCACGTAGATCTTCGATCTTATTCCAGACTGTTTCTCTAGTATTGTCGCCTTTCGCTCCTAGGCTGTGAATTTATTATTGTCGCCTTTCGCTCCGCGAAAGTGCTCCTCGTTAACACACTTTTGCGGAGCAAAAGGCGACAATGTTTCGTACTTACTTTACCAGCTCTGGTAAGTACTTGACAGGCAAAGTGCCTTTGAGCAAGACCTCTTCATGGAATGGGCCAAGAAGAAATCCATCGCCGCGTGCCCGCTGAACACTCTGGCGCAGGCGGTAGAAGGCTGTGCGTCCAACGAAGTAAGTCGACAATTGGCAAGAGCTTTGTTTCGCCCGCTGGATCTTTCCGATGGCTTCGCCCGATGTCTGAAAGCCGCGATCGACGAGCAAGGCCAAGGCTTCGTCGTCCGACATGGCGGAGCAATGCATTCGGTAGTCCAAGATGGCGTTAAGCACGGCCCGCATATAAAACTTAAGCTGGTGCAGACGCAAGGCTAAGTCTCCGTCGCCGTAACCTTCGTCAAGCATCATCTGCTCTGTGTAGACGGCCCAGCCCTCAGCGAAGACGCCGGAGGAGAGGACTTTCCGAATGAGAGAATCGACTCGGTTGCTATAGACCAATTGAACGTAGTGTCCGGGATAGGCTTCGTGGATGGTCAGGATTTGTAGCATCGAGCTATTGTATTCTTGAAAGAATGCTTCCTGACGTTCGGCGGGCCAGTCGGAGGGTGGAGGCGCGATCGCGTAAAGACTTTTTGCTTTAGCATCCAAGGGTGGTGCCTGGTTTAGATAGGCCGCCGAAAATCCGCGTTGAAATTCTGGCATCTCGATGATGGAACACTGGTCCGGATCAGGCAAAGTCAGGATCTTCTTGTTGCGTATAAAAGCCTTGATCCTTTCAACGGTACTTCGCGTATCGTTGACTAGCGTTGCGGACTGACCGTGGTCTTTACCAAGTTCTGACAATACGGATCGAATCGTCTCTCGTCGACCGGCCGAGTCATCGGCTGGCACGGGTTTGGAATCAAAGAGGGAACTCCAAAGTTGTTTGGCGACGTAGTACATTTCGCGTTCGACCCGGTTGGCTTCGGCCTCCGCCGTATCAATGACTTCTTGAGCCGATAGTCCTGCATCCAATTCCAAGGCCAGTTTTTCACCAAACTTTTTTTCACCGATTCGCCATTCTCCATTCGATCGCGGTAGAACTACTTCCTCGAGGAATTTCTTGTAGTCTCGAAGCGATTCCGCGGCTTTTCGGCATGGCGAAGCGAGTGCGCTGATTTGTGGTGACTCTTCCGCCAGAGCAAAGATGTCCTTTTCATAGAACGAGATAGCCCCATCGGTTCGCTTGATCGCAACCTGGGTCAGGACCTTGGGCGGGTTCCTTATGGATTCCTTGGCGGCAGCGATAACCGCGGGGATGAAGGCAATTCTGCTAACCGCGTTTTCGACGTTTCGGTGGCGCGGCAATGTCGACTGAGTGAACAATCCAAACACGCTGTCCGAACAATACTGAAGATAGATGCGTGGGTCGTTTGCAAAGTCATCGCTGTTGTTGAATTGCCAAACTCGGTAACGAAGGAAACTCTCCCAGATTTCCAAATCGATTTGAGCGTTTCGTGACAGCGTCGATCGGTCAAATTTCTTGGCCAATTCGACTAGGAAATCCTGGTCGCGTTTGGCATCGTCTGCCCTGGCTTTGGGAGACAAATCGTCCATCTGACCATCGTAGTCCCGATTGCCCTGCTGGGTCGAGAAAACCGGGTGTCGTTTGCATTCGGCATCCAACCACGATTGAAAGGCTTTGGCGACCGCTGCATCGTTCGGACCAGGGATCGATTTGGCGGCCTGAGCGACCAAAGGGGCCGCATGCTGCAGATGGAATAGACAAGTGACGAGAATGGCCATCAAGGCGAATGGTGGATAAGAGCTCATGGTTGATTTTTATTAATCGTAATAATTAAAGGTAATACTGGAGTCCGAAAACATCATACTGTAGGTGTGTAGCCCGACTTGTCCAGTTCGGGCCGCTACTGGCGATCTAAAAATTGGAATAGCTCGTCGAGGCACGCTTGGACGATGGTCAAATGCTCGACGTCCTTATACTCCGCATAGTCCACCTTGCATCCGAACGATTTCAGAGTTTCGCTGAGTCGTTTCGCACTGCTCCGTCCAAAATCCCGTTCGCCAGCAGAAACAAAAAACGGAATTTTCACGAGCAGATCGGCTTTCCGCGGACTCCCGCCACCACCGATTGCAGCAACGGCTGAGACACGTTCTTGAGACTTGGAAACTTGTTCAATCGCTTGAGCCGCACCCATGGAATGTCCGACGAAAAACACTCGGTCAAAGGATAGACCGAGTTCACTTTCAAGCATTGGAATCATGGAAGCCACCTGAATGCTTAGCCCGGTCAACCCTTGACGTGGACAAACTACTACCCAATTCCGCGACTTCGCCAGTTCTATCAATCGGCCAGCTCCGTAGGTCTCAAAGAACATGTTCTCGCTCCCTCCTGCTCCATGGAAAGCAAACACCAACGTGTTCTTTTTTGCTCGCTTGATCGGCATCTGAATTCGGACTACTTGTTCGACCTTTCCATCCGTCAAAACTTGCCATCGGCCGTTTGGGCCGGCAGGTCGGACGGCAGGATTGGAGGACGCAATGGATTCAAATTCGCTGAACCAACTGGACATGGGCAAGTCGCATTCAAAATTCTTGCCGCGATCTGCTAGGAGGAGTTGTTTGCCAAACATACGAGCCGTACAAAGCGATGACGTCTTTGCCGCGCGTTTGTTCTCGTCTACCCAAGTACTAATCGCTTGCAACCGCGCCTGCTTGTCCTGGATCAAGGAAACTTGAGTTCCGACGATCGAGTTGCTCATTCCATCCTTTCGGATAGTCCCGGTAAGACGGTAGTCCCCTGGTTCCATTGCTTCGAGTTCCCATTCGATTTGAAGGGGAAGAGATTCGAGTGGCCATTTTTTGGATTGTCGCTTGGATGAATCGGTTTCGTGGGCAGGACTCAGCTCCATTTCTAATGTTGCAGAACCAGGCCAACTTGGATCGGGCGGCGGGTAAATGGCTTGGAGAGTCATTGAAATCTTGGGCTGATTCGCATCGACCAAAGGTGAAGAAGTTGATATGGAAACAGATGCTGCATTGCGTTGTGAAGCCGTCGGACTTGGCAACATGGCCAGCCAAGCATTATCGAGGCTCTTTGCTGCGCCGGCTAAATCGAGCCGAAAGAACTCTTGGACAGCACGTTCCACGGAATCCGTGCTAGCAGCTCGCGTTTCTTTATTGGAAGCTTCCCAAAGCGTTTCGTACCTTTGGACTCGCTTCCCCAATTCGTATCTGAGATTTTCGTCCTGGCCAATGGCATGCCCATTCCAAGCCGCAACCGTACTGCCCACGGCAATCCACAGCACGAACCGGGGGACTGTACTTCTTCCGACCAACATCGCACTTCTCCATAGAGTCTTATCGAGCTTTACATCCACCGTTTCGAAAATGAAACCATGTCGAAACGCTTTGGCTAAGTTATTTGGTGATCGCGCGAGCGTCAACCATAGGCACCTTTATTGAAAGGCGACTTTTCTTAGATGGTTACGATCAACGCAAATGGCCTCCAAGGAGTCAGAAGGTCATGGAAGTCCGTTGCTCGTCGGTATTCTTAGGCCAGCCAGTGTGGTGCCGTCGATTCTGTTGAACCGACTCAACGCCTCGGAGCTGGGGCTGGTGATCAGTCATGAACTCGCCCACATCGTTCGGCGCGATCTGGCTTGCAGGCTAATTGCAGCGATTATTCGCACAGTATTTTTCTTTCACCCACTGGCTTGGTTTAGCGAGCGGCGAATGAGTTTGTCTCAGGAGATGGCCGCTGATGAACTTGCGATTAAACTCCAAAATTTGGATCCAGCCAAGTATGCCTCCATGTTGATCTCCCTGGTAAGTAAGCTTGGTCCACTCCGAATGATTCCCACGATTTCCGTCGGAGCAGTTGGATCAAACAGCTTCATGGCTGCCGAATCGACCGACGGAAGTTCGGAACGAGTGTTTTACTGCCAACGCAACTTGCTTTCTGTTAAAATTCTTTTAGACTTCCATGCGTTGCTACGGTGACTGGTTTTTGTGAAATAGAGATGCCCAAACTGTGAACACCTTCGACCCGTACGATAAGACACAAGACGAACCAGAGAATCCCATCGCGCCGAGTGACGCGGGGATTGCCGAACATCCTCAACGGATCGGTCGGTATCGGATCGAGAAGGTGCTTGGCAAAGGGGGCTTTGGCATAGTCTATTTGGCGCATGACGAGCAATTGCATCGCCGTGTGGCTGTGAAGGTACCTCATGCCAAACTGATTTCCAAACCCGAAGACGCCGAAGCATATTTGGCCGAAGCACGCACGGTGGCCAATCTCGATCATCCAGGTATCGTCCCGGTGCATGATGTAGGCAGCATGGAGAATTGCCCCTGCTATATCGTTTCCAAATACATCCTTGGAACCGACCTCGCCACGAAGATCAAGCAGCAGCGGCTTGCGTACCGCGAGGCCGCCGAAATTGTGGCCACAGTTGCAGAGTCTCTGCACTACGCTCACAAGCAGGGACTCGTGCATCGGGACGTGAAGCCTGGCAACATTCTTATGGGCAAAGACGACAAACCGTACGTTGTCGATTTCGGACTAGCGCTGCGGGAAGAGAACATCGGCAAGGGACCGAAGTACGCAGGGACGCCCGCCTACATGTCACCTGAACAGGCTCGAGGTGAAGGACATCGTGTAGATGGCCGCAGTGATGTGTTTAGCCTCGGTATCGTGTTCTACGAACTGCTGGCCGGTCGCCAGCCGTTCCGAGGAGACACGCAGGCCGAACTGTTCGAGCAAGTGACCAGCTACGAAGCACGACCTCTGCGTCAATTTGATGAAAAGTTGCCGAAGGAACTGGAGCGTATTTGCCACAAGGCGATGGCGAAGCGGGCCAGTGATCGGTATTCGTCAGCACACGACATGGCCGAAGACCTGCGGCACTTCCTGGCCGAGCAGACGGTGATCCAAAGTGGCGCGTCGCCTGGCGGAATCGCCTCAGTCGCCTCAGAAACACATGCCTCTCACATTGCTTCAACGTCGGTTGGTTCGATTGCCGCTTCCTCGGCTTCGTTGGGAACGGGCTCCTCCGACAGCCAGCCTATCAAGATTGTGCCCAAAGGACTGCGTTCGTTTGACGCCCACGATGCCGATTTCTTCCTGGAACTGCTGCCTGGACCAAGAGATCGAGAAGGCTTGCCGGACAGCCTGCGGTTCTGGAAGACTCGCATCGACGAAACCGATTCCGACAACACGTTCAAAGTGGGTTTGATCTACGGACCATCTGGCTGCGGCAAGTCGTCGTTGGTCAAAGCAGGACTGTTGCCACGACTTTCGGAACAGGTGATCGCCGTCTATATCGAAGCCACCCCGGAGGAAACGGAAACCCGTCTGCTTCATGGCCTGCGCAAACGCTGCCCGGCGTTAGAAGACAACCTGACGCTTAAGGAGACGCTGGCAGAGTTGAGGCGAGGACAGGGAATTCCGGTCGGCAAGAAAGTGCTAATCGTGCTGGACCAGTTCGAGCAATGGCTGCACGCGAAGAAGGAAGAGGAAAACACCGAGCTGGTGCAGGCACTACGGCAATGCGATGGAGGTCGAGTGCAGTGCATCGTCATGGTGCGAGATGATTTCTGGATGGCGGCGACCCGCTTCATGCGGGATTTGGAAGTCAAGCTTTTGGAGGCTCAGAACTCCGCCGCGGTCGATCTGTTTCCCATTCGCCATGCTGAAAAGGTCTTGGCCGCATTCGGTCGAGCATTCGGCACTCTTCCCGATCAGTTCAACGAAGCTACGAAAGAGCAACAGGATTTCCTCGAACAATCGGTCGCCGGTCTGGCGGAAGAAGGCAAGGTAATCTGTGTTCGCTTGGCGTTGTTCGCGGAGATGATGAAGGGCAAAGTGTGGACGCCCGCCATGCTCAAAGAAGTCGGCGGCACAAAGGGCGTGGGCGTCACGTTTCTCGAAGAGACGTTCAGTGCTTCAACTTCACCACCGGAACACCGTTACCACCAGAAGGCGGCTCGAGCGGTCCTGAAAGACCTGTTGCCCGATGCCGGGACCGACATCAAGGGGTACATGCGGTCCTATGCCGAGCTATTGGAAGCCAGTGGTTACGGCAGTCGTCCCAACGACTTCGATGATCTGGTCCGTATTCTGGACAGCGAAATTCGGCTCATCACACCGACCGACCCCGAAGGGAGGGACGCCGATAAGGACTCCGTGTCGCATACCCAAGCGGGCCAGAAGTATTTCCAACTGACGCACGACTATCTGGTGCATTCACTGAGAGACTGGCTGACGCGCAAGCAGAAGGAAACCCGTAAGGGCCGAGCGGAACTTAAGTTATTTGACACAGCGGTGACATGGAACTCCAAACCAGAAAACCGCTTCCTGCCATCGTGGCGAGAATTTTGGAGTATTCGTATTCTTACGGAAGAGAAGAAATGGACCGAGCCTCAGCGAAAAATGATGGTAAAGGCGAGGCGTGTGCATGGCATTCGATCCGCGCTGGCCTGTGCAGGTGTAATCGCATTGGTTTTCATCGGGTCGGTCGTCCGCACCCAGGTTGCCAAACAACAGCTTGTGACCCGCATCGAAGGGCTAGTTGGGCGTCTGATCAGTGCCGAACCGACTCAGCTGTCCCAGATCGTGAAGGATCTAGACGCGAATCCCGAAGTGGCCACGACTTTCCTTTCTCCGCTGGTCTCTGGAAACGCCAAAACCATCGACGAAAAACGATCTCAATTGCATGCACGTCTTGCAATGGTCTCTCACGACAAGTCACTCGTCGAACCATTGCTGGAGGAACTGCTCACCAACAAGGTCGTTTACATCGGTCCGATTCGACAGCAGTTGCGTCCCTACGCAGGGGAGCTGACAGGAAAGTTGCGAGCCATTCTGCGGGACGAAAAGGCCGAGGCTAATCGTCGCTTCCGTGCGGCGGCGGCATTGGCGGATTACGTTCCCGAATCCGAAGCAGCGTCGTGGACGGAGCAGGACCTACAGTTTGTGGCTGGGCAATTAGTCGTGGAGAATTCCGAATTCCAACCGTTTCTGCGTGAGAATCTGCGACCCATCAGCGGGCGACTACTTGCGGATCTCGAAAAGATCTTCAGCAATACCAAGACGACCGACGCTCAGCGAATGAGTGCCGCTAATGCCTTCGCTGATTACGCCGCTAGCGACATCCCGAAGTTGTCCCTGTTGCTAACGGTCGCGAATCCGGAACAATATGCGGTTCTTTATCCACTGGTCGCGGCAGGTCCTGCACCGTCGACCATGGAGGATCTCAGTAAGATCGTCGCGACGTTGCCACCAACGGAACTGGGTTCGGTGGAACGCATTACATATGGTCAGCGGCGTGCCAATTCGGCGGTAACTTTGTTGCGTTTAGGTGAGCGTGAAAAAGTCCTACCCGTTTTTGACATGACCGATGACCCAGAAGCTTTAACACAATTCATTTTCCGTTGCCGCGACCGCGGTGTGCGCGTGGATGAATTATTGGATTTATTGTCAATCGTAACCCGACGCATAAGCGAGGGACCGCGGGGCAACTCTCGAGAGCACTACGCACTCCTTCTGGCCCTTGGTGAATATACGCTAAGCGAGATTCCCGAATCGCGGCGTGAGGCTCTCCTGATGCAGTTAGCCGACACTTACCGCAATGACCCCAGTGCGGGCGTGCATGGTGCCGCGGGCTGGCTGCTGCGGCACTGGGGGCAGAAAGAAGTTGTGCAACAAGTGGACCAAACCGCATTGCCGTATGCTGCGGATCGCGAGTGGTTTACTTTGGCGATTACTGTGACACCGACAGCGCCACCAAAACCGAAGGATGAGGCGGCGGAAGAAAGTGCGGCTACGAACCCGGGAGCGAAAAGCCATCAGGCTTCAAAAGGTCCCGAGTCCAAAGGCGAATCGACCGACAAACAGGACGAATCCGCCAGCCCCAAGTCGCCAGCGGTGGAAGCCAAACCCAACCTTTCCCCTGACCCACTGCGAGCAAAAACCTTCTACTACACATTCATCGTGTTTCCGGCGGGTGACTCGGAAATCGGCTCGTTCCATGATGAACCGGACCGACAAAAAAACGAAGTTCGCCATCGCGTCACGCTGACGCGACCGTTCGCGCTGCTGGATCGGGAGATCACGTTCGAGGAACTGATCGCCTTTTCCCCCCAATTCGTGGGCTTCATGCAGCAGTTCGATGCGAAACCGGAGGATGCTGGTTATGCTGCTCATTGGTACGACTCGGTGTCTTTCTGCCGGTGGCTGTCACAGCAGTCTGGGTTATCGGACTCGGATCAGTCGTATGCGGCTCCAGAATCACTGGTCAAGGAGCAACACCCTCGCGAACCGAATCCGGAGACGAACTGGGCTCCGCGCGATTGGCCGATGGAGATGGGGCGTCGTGGGTTTCGTCTGCCGACCGAATCAGAGTGGGAGTTTGCCTGCCGAGCTGGCGTAAGAACCGCCTATAGCTATGGGAGCGAGGTTGGCTTGCTGGACAGATTTGGCTGGTTCATAAAGAACAGTGGCAAGCACGTGCATCCACCGCATGAACTGCGTCCGACGTTTCGCGGCGCATTCGACATGCATGGAAACCTTTTCGAGTGGACTCACGATTGGTATGGTGATTATGGAGAGGCATCCTCGGTGGATCCAGCGAAGCAGAAAATGGGCTCGGACCGCGTAGACCGTGGCGGCAGTTTTAAGGAAGTTGCAGCAAGTTGCCGGTCCGCGGACCGCACCTCGTACGGCCCGACGTTCCGTTCGGACGACGTCGGCTTCCGCTTGGTCCTGAGTCCGTCCAGTCAGGGATCAGCGGAGCCGAGAAAGGAAGCGGCGCCATCAGGCGGAGGCACGGAGGGAGCGTCTGCGGAGCAGCGACCGGAGATGCCGTAGTCAGATGGCGGAGGAAAGTTTATCGAATCAATACGCATCGACCATGGTCAACGAGGCTTTGAGCCTGGGGTCACCCACGGGAACGATCGCAATGAGCGTTGCGATGTAGGATGCACCTAGTAAGTAAAGGCTACCAACCGTGAGCATCGTCCCTAATTCGGGCAAACCAAAGACGATGCTCGAACCAAATTCTGGCATGACGAGCCAGACCAGATCCAGATAGTGCATCACCAACATCCATAGGGTCCAAAAGATCATCGCTTTGCGGTTGCCTTTGACATGCCGTGACATGATACCCAAAAACGGTACGATGAAATGACCAAACAACAGAAGGACCAAAAGCAGTCCCCAACTATTGCGATAGCCCTCGGCAAGTGAGGCACCACGCACTGCCCACCAGCGAGTCGTCTCCGGAATGTTGGCATACCAGAGCAGCAAGTATTGACTGAACGCAATGTAACCCCAAAAGAAGACGAACGCAAAAAGCAATCGCCCGAGATCGCGAAGATGCTCGTCCGGCAGTCTCGCCGGTGCGAGCCCCAATCGCGAGAGCACCAACCAAGACAACAGGCTGACGGCGAAGCCTCCAATCGCACACCCAGCAAAGTAATAAACGCCAAAGATCGTGCTATACCAGTGCGGATCCAGTGACATGAGCAAATCAAAGGCTGCGAAGGTCAGGCTGATCCCGAAGGCAAACATGGCCGGCCCTGACCGCCGCTCCATCATTCGCGTATCTATTTCTCCTCGCGCTGCGTCCTGGCTTTGAGATCGTCGAAAATAGAATCCCGCCATTATTGTCCAGAGCGAAAAGTAAATAACCAATCGGAGGACAAAGAACCGGGGATTCAGCCATGGCGTCTTACTCGCCGTTAATTCGTCAAACGATTGATGAATGTATAGATGACTGCGTAAATCGTGACCTTCTTGCGAATGGCTTAATAGAATTTCTTTATGCAAGCCATCGGTGGTAGCGTCGGGTTTTTCATAATTGTCGCCAATAGAACTCGCGGCTAGCGCCGTGGGCTCAGATTCCGATACCGTTCCAACTCGCGCCCATGGATAAATGGATTGCTGTCCACTAAAGGCCGACCACGCAATAGGAATGGCCAACGCCGCGACGGTAACGATGTTCAATGCAAATACTTCTGCTGGACGTCGGATCAAAACGGCCCATCCAGCCCGCGTCAAATGCTGAATCAAAACAAAGAACAGGCTGCCAAGCGACAGACTGAGAACGAAAGCCAGCGCTACGAGATAGGCCAACATCGTCCGCCGCATCCCATTGGTGTAGAGCGATGCACTGCCAAGAATGCAGATCCCACCGACAATCGCTGCAGCCATGAGCCATAGTATGACCTGTCTCGAAAACGACAGATACTTGGGAGATTCGATCCACCCACTACCTGTCGCTTCCAAATGCGTGTGCTCGCTCATGATTTAACTCAATTTGAATCGGTTCTGAAATGTTCACTTGTTTGGAGCCGCAGGCAACACGGCCTGCGCATTGTTCACGGCCCCCGGTGTTGCTGGCTCCGGTGCGACGGGTTGCGTTCGTTGCAATTGCCTTAGATACGCCACGATGGCCCAGCGGTCGCGTGGAGGGATTTGAGAACCGTAGCTCGGCATGTTGCGTACTCCATCGGTAATCGCTTGAAACAACTGGCCATCCTCGCGATCCCGAATCATCTGCGTCAATAAGTTCGTCGCCGGGACCCATTTTGTTTCTTTTAGCTCTATCGCCCGCAGGTGCGTTGGACCATCGCCCGCACCAACGCTTCCATGACACGTTGCGCAATAAATGGAAAAACGATTTCGACCGCGCTCGGTCAACGCGTCGACATCACTGGACAACTGCGGCGGCAACGACTTTACGAATTCGGTGACCACTCCGGTTGGTGTTCCGTCATTGGTCAAGTACCCTAGCGCAAAGTGTTGATCATGCATCAATCCTCCGCGTAAAATCGTACCTTCCACTGGCAGACGCATTGCCCGCCCATCGACGAACCACGGATGAGAGGATTGCGGCCCAAACCGTGCCTGCTTGTCCATGTCCAAAAAGAAGTGAATGCGAGGCTGACGAGATTTCGTCTTCCTTGCTTCATAGATCATTGCGAGTGGTACCCAGGTCGCAATCACGACAATGAGCAATGTAACCGCCATCCACCAGGGCGGTCGCTTCAATCGCAGCTCTCGGACCAAACGGCCAGGTGTCGGGATCGGGAAGCTCTCTTCTTGATATGTCGTCATGGCTTGTTACTCCGTCACCATCTCTATGGCCGTTGGATTGAGCGAACGCAGCAAATTGCCTGTCTTCACCAGGTCAAAGAGTGCGTCGTCCGCTTCAATCACAATCATGAAGCGATCCGCGGTCACACGAAGAAAGCGTCGACTTCGGGCAAGCGGATTGTAGAGCATTGGAAGTTTATTCAACCCCAATAGTCCCAACAATGTTCCGATGGCCGCGAACAGCACAGTAGTCTCAAAGATGATTGGGATGTTCGCGGGCAAACTATACGTCGGCTTGCCGCTGATAAGAAACTGATAGCCTTGGACGTTCGGTGAGATGCCCGGCATCGTCGTGGCATTCATCCACCAGGTCAGCCACAAACCAAAGGCAGCACCGGCCAACCCGTGAACCAACGTAATCCAAGGCAAAATCGTGGGTCGCAATCCCATTGCATGATTGATGTGGTGGATCGGAAATGGACTATGGACATCCCAAGCGAGGTACCCGGCGTCCCTAACTTGTTCGGCAGCCCGCATCACCTCGCTGACCGATCCAAACTCAGCTAAAAGCGCGTACGGTTTACCATTTCCAATGATGGACATCTCGTTGGTTGGATCGATTTGGCTGGATTGGGTCATGACAGTCAACCTTCTTATGTAAACCAGTGTCCGCGTCGGAGTTCTTTCGGCGTGTCTTCGGAGGGCCGATAGTCAGCCCACTCTGGATGGCCAGCGGTGTTGGCCTGCGGCATGACGGTTTTGACTTCCGCGATGGCCACCATCGGAAGGAAACGGCAAAACAACAAGAACAACGTAAAAAACAATCCAAAGCTTCCAGCCATCATTCCAAAGTCAACCCACGTAGGCCGAAACATGGCCCAACTCGATGGCAAAAAGTCCTCGTGGAGCGAAGTCACGACGATCACAAAACGCTCGAACCACATACCTACGTTGACAAATAACGCCACAACGAAAATCGCCCAAACACGTTTTCGAACGCAACGAAACCAGATCGCTTGCGGAGCGATGACGTTGCAAGTCACCATGGTCCAAAACGCCCACCAATAGGGTCCGAAAGGACGGTTCAAGAAAACAAACTGCTCGTAGTGTTGTTGGCTGTACCATGCCGTAAAGAATTCAACCGAGTACGCGTACGAGACAATCATGCCAGTCCCCAACATGACCTTGGCCATGTTCTCTATGTGGCGGTGGGTGATCAAGTCGCGTAGGCCAAACCACTCGCGGGCAGGAATGGAGAGCGTTAACACCATCGCAAACCCTCCAAATACGGCCCCTGCAACGAAGTAGGGTGGGAAGATCGTAGTATGCCAACCAGGAAGCTGTGAAGTTGCGAAGTCAAACGACACTACGCTGTGAACACTAAGCACTAAAGGTGTCGCCAGGGCCGCCAGCAGTAAATAAGCGCGTTCAAATCGCATCCAGTGCCTACTCGAACCTGTCCATCCCAACGAAAAGAAGCCGTAGATCATCTGAGCGCATCGGCCGGTTGCCCGATCTCGCAGAGTCGCTAAGTCGGGGATCATTCCCATGTACCAAAAGAGCAACGACACGGTGGCATATGTGCCGACCGCGAACACGTCCCAGAGCAGCGGACTACGCGCTTGCGGCCACATCGCCAATTCATTTGGATACGGAATCAACCAATAAGTCATCCAAACGCGACCGACATGCAAACCAGGGAAAATGGCCGCGCAGCAGACGGCGAAAATCGTCATCGCCTCGGCAAATCGATTGATGCCTGTTCGCCAATTCTGCCTTAGCAAAAACAAAATCGCTGAGATGAGTGTTCCAGCGTGACCGATCCCAACCCAAAACACAAAGTTGATAATCGGAAATCCCCAACTGATCGTGTTGTTGTTTCCCCAAACACCAACGCCCGTAGTTAACAAATAGCCAACCGTAACCATCAACAGCGATAACAAGGAAAGCGATGCAGTCATCGCAACGTACCACATGGTCGGTGTCCGCCGGAGCGTGATGCCGGTCACGAGGTCCGTCACGGAAGTGAAATCGTGATTCCCCAGTACTAACCTGGTACGTTCGTTAGGGTGGTTGGATTGGATCTCCCATTGCGACAGGGAATCCGAAAGCGGAGGCAAGCTGGTAAGACTCATGTGTCACGATTCCGAATCTTTGCCAAATAGGTAGTGCGGGCTCCCAGATTCAATTCTGCGAGCATTTCATAAGCTCGAGTATTGTGGCGTGCTCGAGAGACCGCTGAATTGGGGTCGTTTAGATCGCCAAACACGATCGCTTGCGTTGGACACGTGGCTTGGCAGGCCGTCTTGACTTCACCATCACGAACGACGTCTGAGTCCCTTGCCCCTTGGGCAAATTCATTCTTAGCCGTGATTCGCGCTTCAGCGATTCGCTGGACACAGTAGGTGCACTTTTCCATCACGCCACGCATTCGGACTGTGACCTCAGGGTTATGCACCATCTTCTTGAGCGTCGAAATATCTTGAACCGGTTGTTGGTCAGGTATACCAAGCCAAGGCTTGGCTGGTTCACGAGGATCCGTAGCGTGAAAGTCGAAGTAGTTGAAACGACGAACCTTCAATGGGCAATTGTTCGCGCAGTAGCGAGTGCCTATGCATCGGTTGTAAATCATCGCATTGAGCCCCTCGGAGTCGTGTACCGTTGCGGCAACCGGACAAACCTGTTCGCAGGGCGCGTTTTCGCAATGCGCGCAGGCGGTCGGAACATGCACCATGTCGGGTGCCTTGACATCCCCCTTGAAATAGCGATCGATGCGCAGCCAATGCATTTCGCGGTTTCTGGCAACATTCTCCCTGCCCACAACCGGAATGTTGTTCTCGGCTTGACAGGCGACAATACAGTTGCTGCAGCCGATGCATGCGTTCAAGTCGATGGACATGGCCCATTGATGCGAAGTCTCTCCAAGATTCGGCTGATCGAACAATGGCGCCGCATGAACCGCATTGGACTCTCGATGCACCGACTGAGGATCGTGAATGAATTCATCGAGCAAAATTTCATGGACGAGTAGACCGGGTTGGCCTTTTCCGCCCAAGCGTTTCTGCAACGCAAAGTCAGCGATGGAATCAACGAGATGGTGGAGTTGAGTCGTCGCAAGCATGTGTTTTTTGCCGGTCTTAGTCACAGTGCAATGCAGAGCACAATAGCTTTGCTGGCTGTCGCGAATCCGAAAAGCGTTGGCTCCAATGTCGTTTCCAATCCGCCCCGCATGCGTTCGACCGTAACCCAATGGCACCGTGACACAACCGATGGCTTGTCCCGGCATGACAAGCACTGGAATCTCGATAGAGACTTTCGAGACAAGAGCGTTCTCAATGCGAATCAAGTCCCCCGTTGTCACATGCAAGGCATCGGCATCGCTCTTGGAAACGATTGCGGCATTATCCCACGTCAGTTTGGTCACCGGTTCCGGCAACTCTTGCAACCATGCATTGTTTGCGAAACGGCCATCGTGCACCTTCGCATCAGCGACAAATTGGACTTCGAGGCTATGGCTGGAGCTATCTCGCGGTTGCTCACTTGTTTTCGCGGTCAAGCTGGCAGGAACCGTTGGTTTTGAAGTGGAAATGACTTCGAACGCGGATCCGGCTTGAACGCCGTTGTGCAATGCCAATTCCCATCCTTTTGCCCCTGCCTTGGGAAACAACTGAGAAAACGTCTCTTTCACCAAGGATCGTGAGCCATCAGTCACCTTGCCCGCAACGAGCGACAGCATTTCCAAACTGGATTTTCCGTCGTACAACGGCAAGATCAAGGGTTGCCCCAGCGAATAGGTTCCATCCCAGGCTTGTCCATCGCCCCAACACTCCAACGGATGAGCAGCAGGCACGTGCCAAGTACAAGCTTGAGAGGTCTCGTTGTCATGCGAACTGAGGTGAATCGACACGAGCGGTCTAGATGACGAAGAACGCAGATCAAGGGGCGCGTCAATGGGCACATCGTAGACTGGATTGCCCTCCAGGATCAAAAGCGTTTGAAGGGCATTTCCTTGAAGCAACTCGCTGAGCTGACGAATCGAACCGAGGTAGCCATCCGGATTGTCGTCCGAGAGCGGCTCGTGCGTATATACAACACATACGCCGACAGCGCCGAGACGTTCGTTGATTGCATGCACCAACTGATGAGATAGAGGGCTGAGCGACGGGCCCGCGATGGCAACGGAATCAGCACTTGAAACCATAAGCGTCGTCGCGATGGCATCCAATTCCTTTCCCGTTGCTTCATCTAGTCCAGCTGGTATCGTCGGCAGGACTCCCAATCGCGCTGCGATCCATTGAACAGCCAGCTCGACCTGGCTTGGTGGCAGAGCGATGCGTTCGTCCGCGACCGATCCTGTTAGCGTCCAACCCGCTTCGATGGCAATGAGTCGATTCATCTTGCCACTATCGACGGAGCGACGACCGGCTGACCAGTCTCGCGACCATTTCAAATGCGCTGGATGCGCACCTAAAAGATCCGCGTCAAAACAAAGAATTGTGCGAGCCTTTGTCAAATCGTATTGACAACGCACGGAACGACCAAAGGCAGCTCGGCTCCCTTCCCAAACTTGGTCGAAATGCAAAGGTTGATACGTAAACCATCGAGCTTTTGGCATCGAGTTCTTTAGCTCATCGAGCAATCTTCGTTGCGTTGGACTGCTTGAGCCCTGCATGAGAATAGCGAGGCCATCGCCTTGACGGGCTCGATGTGCCCCAAACAATCCTTGAGCATACCCTTCAAACTCCGACCATTTGCGTCGCGTTCCTCGATTGCTAAATTCCGATTCCGCTTGTTGGAACACAGGTACCGGTTTTGGGGCCAATTTCGCTTCGGAATCATTGACTTGCTGCCAAATCTGCCTTCTTCGATCCGGATCATACAAGTCCAGTACACTGGCCTGGGCAAACGCGGAAGCAGCGCCGAGTGACATAGGATGATCCGGGTTCCCCTCGATCTTGATCGGGCGTCCGTCATAGCTTTTGGCCAGAATACCCGTTGCAACTCCGTTGAGTTCAAACAAAGTTGCGTAGTGCACCGCGACGCCAGGTGCGAACCCGACAGGGCGTGATGTATGCGGTCGGATTTCTTCGACAGGCCATCGCCGACAACCAGTGGAGGTAATCCCCGCCAATGCCATGCTAGCTCCGAGGAGTCGTAAGAAGCCACGGCGATCGTAGCCGTCAACTGCTTCACGCAGCCCAGGGAATTCAGCACCAAGATACGACTCGAGTTCGGGTGATCCCGCCAAGTGTTCCAAACTGCGCCAATAGGTCGGAACGACGGAATGCGTAACCTCGTTGACTGACGAATGCGAGGATGACAAGTCCACGATCGGCAACTGCTTTTTGTCGCTGACTGGAGATTTGAGTTCAGCTTGGTTTATCGGTGACATGTCGAGCAGCTCGTCAAAAAATGCTTCGATTGAACATGATATTGTGCGGCCAACTCGGCTCCTAGTTGTTTTTGTGGTTTGCCGGTTGCGGCCATGGAATCCCACCCCATGACTGTGACGGAGTCGCGTGGCCGCAATTGGTGCTCAGGCGATCGGTGGCATTCCAAACACCAAGCCATCGAAAGCGATTTCGTTTGAGAGACTTCTTCCATCTGATCGATACGACCGTGACACGACTCGCAACCAACTCCTTTGTTGATATGAGCAGAGTGATTGAAGAACACAAAATCGGGGACATCATGGACCTTGATCCATGAGACGGGCGTTCCCGATTTGAAGCTCGATCGAATAGGTTCCAACAAGGGGCTCTCCGATTGGATCGAGGCGTGGCAATTCAAACATGTTTGCGTCGGCGGGATGGCTGCAAAGGCTGCGGTCTCAACGGTCGTGTGACAATAGCGGCAATCCATCTTGAGCTTTCCCGCGTGGGCCGCGTGCGAGAAAGGAATCGGCTGCTTAGGTTCATATCCAATCGATCGCGTATCGGGCGAAATAGCCAGCGTACCCAGCAAAGGAACGTACGTGAGGAGACCGATCGCCACGAGCAACATGGCCGGAAACAAATAGTTGGCCCAGCGAGGAAAATAAAAACGATCTGGCTCGCCGTGATTCTGGTCTTGATTCTCTGTCATGACGAACCTCTATTTCCACCAAAAGCAAAACCACGCGACTAGAATCCAAGCCACTGCAGCAATGATCCAACCGCCAACCGAGATGTTTCCAAGCGTTGGACTCTTTTCATGTGGAACCTCAGTCAATCTCGTTAGCAGCAAATTGCTGGACAACACTACGACGCCCAAAAGGAATAGTCCATGGACTCCCGTGAGCGCAAGCGTCAGATGTCGCATCAACGCTTGACGCCTTTCGGATTGTTGCCAACGGCGAGCCAAGCCGGCGGTCTTCTCGGCTTCGACGACCTGCGAATCAAGTCCTTTCGGGGGCTCCGTGGCGGAAGGCACAACCCACTTGGCTAGCTGAACGGTTGGAACTGACTCGGCGTTTCCAGCCGAGGCCATGGAACCACCAGCTTGAATTGATCGAACAAATGCAACCAGATGAGAAATCTGTTGTTCTGTCAAAAACGGGTTTCCACCGCGAGCTGGCATGACCTTGCCGCTTTTGTTGTTCGGCTCGCCAAGGGCTCGTCCAAGCCGAATCACTCTTGCGACGGCAGCATTGTCGGAAGATGCAACAAAGGAACTGCCAACCAGAGAAGGAGCCAGGTTTGGCATGCCACGTCCTGTTGGTCCGTGGCAGGTTAAGCAAATCGTAGAAAAAACTTTCTTGCCTTCGACAGGATCGCCCGCCATGCCCGCGTCCGCGGACGGCGGAGCGGGCTGCGCCGTTTGGCGATTGTTTGCAACCACCGAATAGTCCAACACCATAGGTTGCATGGTCAAGCTGTGCGCAAACATGACAGTTTGAATACCTATTGCAATCCCGTCGCATCCAATCGCAATCGCAAGATGATTATAATAGCCCCTAGCGGAACGTAGGTGCAACGAAGTCATGGACCAATACAGATTGAGCAACGCCCAGCCAAGCGCTGCCGCTAGCAAGAAGGCCCAAATCGGCTCGAGATTGCCACTGTCGGTGGCGGCTTCCTGTCCGACATAGGTTTTGTGGACGACGAATACGGAAAGCAACAATCCCCAAAACGCGATCAACAGCAGACTGCATAGGAAGAAGAGTCTCGCGACGAATCGAGACTTAACATTGGGTGTTGCCGTCGAAGCGACTCCCCTTGGTCTAACTGGTAGGTCTTGCTCAATCGTCTTCATCAGGAGTCCCCGATACACGAGCGATCACTTTGATAGTCCAACGCGACTAAAATTCGCTATCACGGAATTCTATCTCGGGATTTCTGTAGTTGGCAATAGGGGTAGCTGCGAATAGAGATTATTTGACCGGCAGGTTGATCGGGAGCTTGTCTCCCCTCAACCTTGTTTTGGTGTCCTACCAGCCGTTGGCTACCTCACGCGCTCCGCTCCTGCCTCGACCGCCTCAGGCGGTCGAGGCAGGAGCGGAGCGCACGGATTCATGAACTGCGCCACCCATTAGGACGCCAAAACGGCGTCCGTCGGAGGCGAGCTCCGAGCGGACAAAAAACGCACTAGGCTAGCGCTTGCGGTTCCCAAAAAACCAACTCGATTATTCTCTCAGCGGTACTGCTCTTCATTGCGTTTTCTTTCGCTTTGGCTTGGCTTTGGGAGTGCGATTGCCACCATCCACTGGGGCAGCGTTGGATTCCCGCTCTTTCCTGTGACTCAGTTTGAAAACCGCAAAAGTGGTGTTGCGCAAGTAATCGTCAAAAATCTGCTTCATCGCAACTAGCGAATGATGGAGCGGACAGGGCTCGCCATGACCGCACCAGTCGGGACCGAAGGGACACGTCGCATAGCTTGTGCGTTCAAACAGTACAACCACGTCCATCAGACTGATTTCCTCAGGTTTTCTTGCCAGCCGATAGCCGCCACCAGGGCCAGGCGACCCGATCACTAGACCGCCGCGAGAGAGCTCAGTCAAGATTTTTGCTACCGCTGGAACTGGCAGGTCTCGACTCTCGGCAATTTCCTTGGAAGCGGCAGAAAGACTTGGATCGTCGTAGATCTGCGCCAATCGACTCATGGCCGCAATTGCGTTCTGTGTCGTTTTCTGGTGGTACATTTTGGACACTCGAAGGTGACAGTGTAGAACGGCACTACGTGCCGTATTTCTCAGCGCAAAAGCCCATTGTCTCAGTGGCCAACTCGGCACGGATGGGCTGTGAATTTACTCGCAAGGCGCAGAACTTTGTCGCCTTTTGCTCCGTAAAAGTGTGTTAACGAGGCGCGCTTTCGCGGAGCGAAAGGCGACAATAATAAAATCACAACCTAGGAGTGCCGAGTCAAACTGAAACAGCTAACTCCAGATCTATTATTCCACAATTGGCGCCATGTTTCAACGGCAATCGAGCTGCCAACCGAGGGCGGGGAGCCAACGTGGGAAACGTTCCAAGCCTGCAAAAATCCGTTGTTTCTATTGCGGACAAAATTATCCACTTTTAACTTCACCCTGCTTGACATGGCTCGCCCGCAAGCTTTATCATCCAGTTCGCGAAATCAAGAGCAGTAGTTCCGGATTAAGCCATAGCTGAATTCAGGCGGATGGAAACCCGGGAAAATGGCTGTCTTCGCTCACGTGACGCATTTATTAAAACCGGCTTTTCGTCAAGGAATCCTGCCGATGAATCCAAGTCATGTCAATCGAGTCGTTAACGATGAGAATCCGACCAAAGACTCGCCGCGGTCTAGTCGACGGCAGTTTCTCTCCCAACTCATGCTGGCTGGCGCTGGGTCGGTCGCCATCAACGAGTGGGCTCGCGGGGCCGTCCAAGACATCGTGCCGCTGACTGTTGACAATCCATTGGGAGCTTACCCAAATCGTGGCTGGGAACAGCATTACCGAAATCTCTACCAATCCGATTCGTCTTTCACTTTTCTATGTGCCCCTAACGATACTCACAACTGCATCCTCAACGCACATGTCAAGAACGGAGTGGTTACTCGAATAAGCCCAACGTTTGGTTTTTCCAAGGCGACAGACCTCGAAGGCAATCGGGCTAGTCAGCGATGGGAGCCTCGCGTTTGCCAAAAGGGATTGGCGCTGGTTCGGCGCTTCTATGGTGACCGACGCTGCAAGCGACCGTTGCTGCGCAAGGGCTTCAAGCAATGGGTTGATGAAGGCTTTCCACGCGACCCACAAACGGGTGCTGTGGATCCCGACAAATACCTGCGGCGCGGGAGAGATTCATGGGTCGCCGTCACGTGGGATGAGGCTTTTGACTATTCAGCAAAAGCGATGGCCAATATTGCGGCTACCTACACAGGTGATGCGGGAAAGAAACGACTATTGGCTCAGGGGTACGATCCATTGATGGTTGAAGCCACTCAAGGCTCCGGTACTCAAACCCTAAAATTCCGCGGCGGCATGCAAGCGCTTGGTGCCACCCGCATCATGGCCCAATATCGGCTTGCAAACTCGATGGCTCTGCTCGATAGCAATTTGCGCCGAGTCGGACCCGATCAAGCGTTAGGTGCTCGAGGCTGGGACAATTACACCTGGCATACTGACCTGCCCCCTGGACATCCAATGGTCACAGGACAGCAAACCGTCGACTTCGACCTTTGCAATGTCGAACATTCCAATCTAATTATTGTTTGGGGCATGAATTGGATTTGTACAAAAATGCCAGATTCGCACTGGTTGACAGAAGCCCGCATGAAGGGCTCCAAGGTGGTTGTTATTGCCTGCGAATACGCAGCCACTACCAGCAAAGCCGATGAAGCACTGATCGTTCGACCAGGAACTACGCCCGCTCTAGCCCTAGGCTTAGCCCAAGTCGTCATTTCGGAAAAACTCTACGACGAAAACTTTGTGCTGGGGCATACCGACATGCCTTTGTTGGTACGGATGGATACCGGCAAGATGCTTCAGGCTCGCGATGTCTTCAAGAACTACGAAGCAGCGACTCTAAAAAACGGCTTGTCGATATTGGCGGAAGGTGAAAAAGCGCCGCTCCCCTATCTTCAACCGCATGCCATCGTCACGGAAAAGCGACGACAAGATTGGGGTGACTATGTTTGTTGGGACCAAAAGTCTCGCGGACCTGAGGTCGTCAATCGCGATCAAGTCGGAAAGTTTTTCTTCGATACCGGCTTGGCTCCCGCTCTCAGCGGCACCCATGAAGTCACTCTGGCTAACGGCCAAAAGATCCAATGCCGCACTGTTTTCGATGTCACACGTCAGATGCTCGACGATTCGTATACACCAGAACAAGTCGAAAAGTTAACTTGGGCGCCAGCCGAAGCGATTCGTGGATTGGCTCGCCAAATCGCAGCCAACCCTGAGAAGACTTCCATCGTTCTAGGTATGGGACCCAACCAGTTTTTCAACAATGATCTCAAAGATCGAGCCGTCTTTTTGATCGGAGCACTTACGCGAAACGTTGGGTTCATTGGCGGTAACGTCGGCTCATTTGCAGGCAATTACCGCGTAGCGTTCTTCAGTGGAGCAACCCAATACAACACCGAAGACCCCTTCCAAATCGAACTCGATCCCGAAAAACCCGCCAAACCCAAACGGTATTTCAAAGCTGAGTCGGTGCACTACTTCAATCACGGCGACCAAATCCTGCGATATGGTGATGCCGTATTAACAGGCAAGACGCACCTCCCAACACCCACAAAGTCGATCCATGTGTCGAATTCGAACTCGCTGATCGGGAACGCCAAAGGTCATTACGAAACCGTCGTCAATACGTTGAAGCGAGTCGAATTCGTTGCAATCAACGAATGGTGGTGGACCGGCAGTTGTGAATACGCAGATGTCGTCTTTCCAGTCGACAGTTGGGCCGAGTTTAAATACCCCGACATGACCATCAGTGTCACCAATCCGTTTTTATACATTTTTCCAGCGACTCCACTGCCTAGGATTCATGATACGCGGAGCGACGTTGAAGTCGCTGCCGGGTTATGCAAAGCAATGGGAAACCTCACTGGCGACAAGCGATTCGTCGACTACTGGCATTTTATTCATCAAGGGAATGTTCGACCCTATCTGCAACGCATTCTCAACTTCTCCAACGCCCTGCGAGGATACCGCATCGAGGATTTGGAGGCTAAAGCTGCACAAGGTATCCCTGCGATTCTTCAGACTCGGACGTATCCCAAATTTGTTGGCTATGAGCAGTCCACCGAAAGCAGACCCTGGTACACGCGCACTGGGCGATTGGAGTTCTATCGGGATGAACCCGAATTCATGGATAGTGGTGAGAACCTCGTTTTGCACCGGGAGCCCATTGACTCGACCTTCTATGAACCGAACGTCATTGTCGCCAAACCTCACCCACTCTTGCGTCCCAAGAGCCCGGAAGACTACGGTGCATTACGGTCGGATCTCTCGGGTGATGCTCGTCAAGCTCGAAATGTGATCCTGACGGTGGATGAGCTTCTCCAAACGCAGCATCCACTCAAAAAATATGGATACGAATTCATTTTCCATACACCCAAGTATCGGCATGGTGCTCACAGCACTCCGACCGATCTTGACATCATCGCGGTTTGGTTTGGACCATTCGGGGACATGCACCGCGAGGACCGCCGAATGCCGATGGTTGGAGAGATGTACATCGACATCCATCCATTGGATGCAAAGGGATTGGGGATTGAGGAGGGGGACTATGTCTGGATCGACGCTGACCCCAAGGATCGTCCATTCCATGGCTGGGAGCACAATCCCGAAGCATATGCCATGGCTAGATTGATGGCTCGGGCTCGATACTATCCTGGCACGCCGCGCGGCGTAACACGTATGTGGCACAACGCGCACGGAGCCACCTACGGAACGGTTCTGGGAGCAAAGCAGCATCCCACCGGTCTGGCGCAATCGCCATTAACCAAATACAAAGCCATGTTTCGGTCGGGCAGTCACCAAAGCTGCACTCGGGGCTTTCTCAAGCCGACGCACATGACGGACACGCTCTATTCCAAAGAACAGTTTTCACAAGAAATGGGTCAAGGGTTCGTTCCAGATGTTCACTGCCCAACCGGTGCACCACGCGAATCGATGGTTCGCATTACACGGGCTGAACCTGGAGGACTGAACGGCAAGGGGCTGTGGCGACCTGCTGCCTTGGGTCTTCGCCCCACCTACGAAAGTGACTTATTGAAGAAGTTCATTGCTGGTCAGTTTGTTGAGATGCGAAAAACCTAACTTCACCTACGAAAGAACAGGACTATGGTCAAGCGATTTAATTGGCAGATTGGCCGAGAGCAAGACTATCCATACGATGCGCCCCCTCCCAAACGCCAGGTAGCATACGTCTTCGACACGAACAAGTGCATTGAATGCCAAACTTGCACAGTGGCCTGCAAGACTTGTTGGACCAGCGGCAAAGGCCAGGAGACTATTTTCTGGAACAACGTCGAGACCAAGCCCTATGGCGGGTATCCCCAAGCCTGGGACAGTCGGCTTATGGAAAAAATGGGCCCCGCCGAATGGGACGGAAAGAAGCTCTATTCGATCACCCCGTTTGAGAAGAATGGCGAGGGAAAGCCTCCTGTTGGGCACCTGCCGACCGAGCGAGACTATGCCGCTCCCAATCTTGGCGAGGATGATCTGTCCAAAATGATCGACCAAGGAGCGCACTTGGGGGGAGTTCATGATGGATGGATGTTCTACTTGGCACGCATCTGCAACCACTGCGATCATCCAGCATGTGTGGCAGCTTGTCCCCGTAAGGCGATTTATAAGCGGGAAGAGGACGGCATCGTATTGGTCGATCAAGAACGTTGCCGAGGTTATCAACATTGCATCGAAGCCTGCCCCTACAAGAAGGTCTTCTTCAATGTTATCAACAAAGCCAGCGAGAAATGCATCGGCTGCTTTCCCAGGGTGGAACAGGGGAATGTAGCACTGTGTGTTGAGTCTTGTATTGGCAAGATAAGGCTACACGGTTTCTTATCGACCCAAGAAGAGCCTCGCGAAGACAATCCACTTGATTACATCATCAAGATTCGCAAGTTGGCTTTACCGTGTTATCCGCAATTTGGAACGGGTCCCAACGTCTTCTACATTCCACCCGTGCACGTACCAGATCCGTTCCTTGACCAGCTCTTCGGCCCCGGCGTCGAGGAGGCAAAGGAAATGTATCGGAATCTAAAAAATGACCGGCAGTTGTTGGGTGCACTGATGCTCTTTGGAGCGAGCCCCAGGATTATCACACGCTACGAAGTGCAGGGCGATGAAGCGGTGGGCTGGGATGTCGATGGTCAAGAGGTAGTGCGTGTGCCCTTCACCGAGCCAACCTACTTCCGTAAGCATTTTGACGAAGCACACGGCACGTATCGACATAACACGGCCTGAGAGTACCTCCCACCAAAAGTTATCGAAGGAATACTGCGATGAAACGCAATACGGAAGGCAATCGCCTGTTGATCGGATTGATTGGGGGAGTGGCGTTGATCTTGATGACCGTGATCACAGCGGTTTTTCTCGTCTCTCGGCGTCCCATCGTGGTCATCGTGCCCTCTGGCGGAGTACCATCGAATGCAAACGCACCATCGCTAGCAACCGGCCCATCGATAGGCGGCACGGCTGTTCCTGCTGCGGAAGCCAAGCCGATACCGGAGATCGTTGTCTCGAAAATGGCTTCGGCACCTACGCTCGACGATCCACTTGATCCCGCATGGAATAAAGTGGCCGTAGTCGAAGTGGATCTCGCCCCGCAGCAAGTTGCTCAACCCGTTTTGGAGAAAGGCTCCGTGGCCAAGCTTCGTATTCAAGCCGTTCGAGACGATCGACGCTATGTCTGGCGATTGAATTGGGACAAACGAGAAGTGGCTGACAAAAGCGATGTCGCCCAGTTTACAGACGCAGCCGCGATGCAGTTCCCGCTCGCCGACGGCGCGCCTTACACAATGGGTGGACCAGGACTGCCAGTGCGCATGCTCTACTGGAAAGCCACTTGGCAAAAAGATGTGGACAAAGATTTCCAAGGGTTGGCTGGCATTCATCCTAATTCCGACAGCGATCTGTACTGGTTTGCGGAGGGCAAAGACGCCCATGAATCTTCCGGATCGGTTGACAACCCTAAGTCCAAGCAATGGATGATAGGGGTGCAGTCGGGTAATCCCATGGTTGACTTCCAACGGAAACATCCGATCGAGGAGTTGACTGCCCATGGATTCGGTAGTGGAACGCACGTTGCCGATACCCCCAGCCGCGGTCGAGGCGTGTGGAAGGATGGCCAGTGGTATCTGGTGCTTGACCGCCCGATCAACAAGTCTGATCCTTTGATTGGACGCTTTGATAGTAGTCCAGATAAGCAGATGGTTGCATTTGCGATTTGGGATGGAAGCGAAGGCAACCGAGGTGGACGGAAACAGAACACCAATTGGCTACCCATGCGAATAACCCCGTAACGAGATTCGTGCAATGACATCCGATCGTCTCCAAAAATCCCGATCTATTGCCCTAGCAGCTCAAGCAGATCTGTTGTTTCTCACCGCAGAAATGCTTCGATCGCCGCAGAAAATCGCCGATCGCGATGCTCTTTGCTGGAAGGAAATTCCTAACGAAACATTGCATGAATTGCTTCAAAACGCCTTTGGTGAAACAGCCGAGCCGGTCCACGCACTTTCGTCGCCTCTCACATTGCAAGAAGCGTTGGATGAAGTCCATCAACGGGTCAAGGAACTCGATCGCGATGAATGGAACGATGAGTACTGGAGGCTTTTTGATACGACGCAGGCTTGCAGTCTAAATCAAGCGAGCTATATCCGCCGTGATAAGGGGACCATCTTAGGCGATGTATGTGGCTTCTATAATGCTTTTGGTTTCAAGGGAAATATAGCTAGTGGCGAGCGTCCGGATCACCTTCTCTGTCAGCTTGAATTCACCAGCATGCTGCTGGCCATGGCAGCGCAGGCAGAGGACGACGAGCACCGCAAGGTTGTAACCGACGCTTTGACGCAGTTCACGCAATTGCACATGCAAGATTGGTTACCCTCGGTTTGCCACCAGTTGGTTGAAGCAACTTGGTTGCCGTACTTTGGTGCCGTCTCGCAATGGTTGATGTTGATCTGGACACGACTGACCGAATACCATGCATGGCCAGTGGATGCAGTTCCTACGACTCCGTTGACGCCTCAAATCGACCCTGAGAGCCCGTACGAGTGCGCCGCGCCGGATTTGGTGCAATTGCAGGTGCAAACGGCTGAAAACATAAGCGCGCTAAGTGAATGAGCTACAATACTTTCTTTTGTATTTGCTTTTTCAGTACGGGAGCAACCGGATGATTACTGGGTTAACGAATCGATGGAAGGAAACAGTTGCTTCCATGCCCTGTATTTGCTTGCTAGGAATGCTCTGGAGCACCCCAACCTTTGCGCAGGGTTCGAGTTCCCCGGAGAAACCCACAGCAGTTGTAGAGGCTTCGAACGTGAGTGGGGCAGTATCGCTAGAAATCGCTAGAGATCGTGCTCGACTGATGTCAGAAATCTATACGGCTACTCTGGAGGTGATGCATGACCGCTATTTCCATAGGGAGAAAGCTGTGCTGCCAGCTCGCGCGATGGAAGACATTTTTGCTGAGATCCATCGGCAGTCAAAAATGGAAGCTCGCTGGATTTCCGTTAGCTTGAAACCCATGAGTATTACTCACGCGCCCAAGACTGATTTTGATAGGAAGGCGGCCAGGGAGATCGATCAAGGCAAGGCCGAATTCGAAGCAATCGACGGAAGATTCTTTCGACGTGCTACCGCGATTCCATTGTCGGGCAACTGCATCAATTGCCACGCAGGCATGTTCAAAGAGCCAACTAAGAGTCCAAAGTTTGCTGGTTTAGTCATCAGCATTCCAATCATCGAAGTCGACTCCAAACCGTAATCCAAGATTGCTCAGCAAGCCACCTACGTGATTCGGACCAAAACATGGAACCGGGGTTTGCGTCACACATGGAAGCCAAGCACATTCCAATACCAAGACAGCAGGCTGGAGATGATTCCAGCGATGGCCATCAAAGACAGGAAGGCTCGCCGGATACGGATTCAGACAAGAGCCAATATCTCGCCGATCCCAAACCATCGAATCGGCTAACGAATCTGGCGGAGGTTGGCGAAAACTGCTCCGTGTCATCTTCAGCGGATCGAAAACTTTTTGCTCGACAAGTTCGTCAAAACGCGTGCTTGTGGCATCCTCGATTACCAAACCTGCGAGAGCCATCCCATGGTTTAAGTACGACATCCACAGTCCTGCTGTTGCATGTCAAGTCCCATCGCACGAGCATTCTGTGTTTGTGCCATTACGTTACATCCTGCGCCGAACAATGTCGTTCTGTAACAGATTCGGTAATCGAGTCCGATTTGAATTGTTCTTGGGCGAGCGGCAGAGTCAAGTATCCCAACCCGAAGCGTAAGCGAGGGGCAGGTTCGCGGTCCCTCACTTACGTATCGGGTTATGATTGGTCGTTTTCGCATCGCCGTTCGCCTTAAACGAAGATCTCAAAAGCAGAATCCCTGATATCGAAAGTGGTTTCTTGCCTAACGGCAGTCAGCAGCTGGTTTGGGACTGTGATTTGCACTAGGGAAGTACTGGCTAACCTTAAGTTATTTAGGATTGGCAATAGCCCTAGAATTCTTGGAATAGTGAAGACATGCTAGATCAGCTACTCGCTACAGAGTCCAGTCGCGAACCTTCGCAACTACAAAACACGATAATAAATCGTAACCGGTTGCAAGAAGTTGCAATTCTGGAGGAGTCTCGGCGACGGCTAAATGCTCAGGGCGTAGCAGAATTGCGGGCACTTGGTTGTGAGTACCACGAAGGCACGCTAGTACTCCGAGGAAGGTTGTCGTCACATTACTTAAAACAGTTAGCACAGGAAGCAATACGCAAACAGCCCGGAGTGGATTTGATCGTGAATGCCACCGAGGTTGTAAAGCGACCCTAGCTGGATCGACCGGTTGATCGGTGGCAATATCCCACACGATTACTTCGCGGCGACCTGCGTTTGCAATCCATTTGCCATCTGAAGAGAAACTCAGTGCGTGGCCAGGAAATGGAGTTGAGGAGTAGCATCAACGTCGTTCCAGCATTTTGCGCAAGGGTCGGCTCGGATGCTGGCAGCATCCGCCACGCAATGTGGCATTTGACTCCAACCCGTTTAGGTGGTAAGATGAATGGGCAATAGGCGTTCGTTTAACAGGTGAATCGATGCCTTTACACTGGATATTCAGGCGTCGGCCTTGGTAGTCGACTGAGTTCTTGGGCGTGTTTGACAAAACAAACCATCTGTGCCCAGGTCGCGTGCGACCATGTCATGAGGTTTTCGCAAGGACGGTGCGATCTCACTCCTTAACCACGTCCAAAGAGACAGGCCTGCACCCACGGTATTCGAGCGTCTAATGTTGATCGCTTCCGAAACAGGCTATTCCGGCCCATTTTTATTGGGCCTATTTGAGAGAATTGTTTTGAATAATTTTGAAGGATTGGGGCTGATTCAGCCTCTCATGCGTGCCCTTTCAACCGCAAATTACGAAGTCGCTACCCCCATTCAGTTGCAAGCGATCCCGCTTTTGCTCAGCGGGTACGACATCATGGGCTGTGCTCAAACGGGCACTGGGAAAACCGCAGCCTTTGCTCTTCCGACCCTGCAAAGGTTGGCAAGCACGGGCCCGGGAAGTCATGATGTTGCCAAAGAAGTGGCTGGCCCGAGCGCAGGTCCAGATCGACGCGGCCCGCGGGCCGTTCGATGCTTGGTCTTGGCGCCGACCCGAGAACTGGCTGCTCAGATCGAAAAGAGCTTCAAGACCTATGGCAAGTACCTCAATTTGAGAGTGGCGGTTGTGCACGGTGGCGTAAGCCAAATGCCACAAACGCGAGCTCTACAACGCGGCGTTGATATTTTGGTCGCCACCCCAGGCCGATTGCTTGACTTGATGAACCAACGTATCGCTGACATTTCCAATGTCGAGGTGTTGGTGATCGACGAAGCCGATCAAATGTTCGATATGGGATTTTTGCGAGATCTCAAACGCATTGTCGCGAAGGTGCCTTTGGATCGTCAAACACTGATGTTTTCTGCTACCATGCCAGATGAAATTCGTCAGCTAGCCAAGCAGTGGTTGTTTGAGCCAAAACATGTCGAAGTCGCCAGAGTCTCAAGCGCTGCCACTGCGGTGGAACAGTCGGTGTTTCATGTCTCTGCTCAGAATAAACCCAAGTTGTTGGTCAGTTACATCAAAACGAACGCGGTCACTCGCTCGCTTGTATTCACTCGCACCAAGCATGGCGCAGACCAGCTAGTCAAGATCCTGCTGAACAGCGGAATCGACGCAGTTGCCATCCACGGGAATAAGAGCCAAAACGCGAGAACTCGAAACTTGGACGCATTTAAGTCCGAGCGTCCGCCGATTCTCGTTGCGACCGATATCGCCGCTCGCGGAATCGATGTCCACGGTGTTTCGCACGTGATCAATTACCAAATGCCAGAAGTGCCAGAAATCTATGTGCATCGCATCGGTCGAACGGCACGAGCAGGGGCGGCCGGTACAGCGGTTTCGTTCTGTGCGCCTGACGAACGTGGCAGCTTGCAAGATGTTGAACGCTTGCTGAACACAACGATCGAAGTGAACGAATCCATGAGCGAACTAACGTTTTCGGCGTCACAACAGAGCCAACGCGTGTCCGGTGGAGGGGGGAAATCCTCTGGAAGTGGTCGGTCGCAGTCCTCAGGTCGCGGCGGCAATTCGCGGGGCACTAGCCGACCACGTAGCACATCGCGAAGCGGTCCATCGAGCGGTAGTCGGGGGCCAAGGCAACGCAAGAATACGTCCGGCAATTTGGTCCTGAACTAAGTCGACTCGCAATTTCATTACCGCCGGTTGAGTGAAAGCTTACCGCCGGTTGAGTGGGAGCTTACCGCCGGTTGAGTGGGAGCCTACCGCCGGTTGAGTGGGAGCTTACCGCCGGTTGAGTGGGAGCTTGTCTCCCCTCAACCGTGTTTTGGCGTCCTACTATGGACGGCACGGGACCCAGTTCGCCCCCGCCTCGCCCGCCATGGGCGGACGAGGCGGGAGCGAACTGCAGGGATTTGAGCACTCATTTGCACTTTAGGACGCCAAAACGTCGTCCGTCGGAGGCAAGCTCCCGAACGGACGGAGTCATAACGGTTCTACCATCGCAACGCAACTTGTTCTTTCATGAACTTGAGTCCCTGTTCGGCCAGTTTCAATTCCGTTTCAAACATTCGTCGCCAGATCTTGGTGGCGGCTGCCAATTCCGGCAGGGCTAATCCAAACGCTTCGATCACCAGCCAACCATCGTAGCCGATCGATCGAAGGGCGTCGAAGTTCTCTTTCCAACGTATGTTTCCTTGACCAGGTGTGCTGCGGTCGTTTTCACTGATGTGGACGTGGCACAACATGTCCTTTATTTCGTGGATGGCTTTGGCCACGTTCTTTTCTTCGATGTTGCTATGAAAAGTGTCATACATCATTCGGCAGTTCGGATGGTTGACTTCGCGACAAAACCGAGCGGCATCGGCATGGGCGTTGAGGAAGTAAACTTCGAATCGATTCAACGGCTCAACTCCTAGCATCACGCCAACCTTGCCAGCATGTTCCGCCGTCGCTCGCATACTCTCGACTCCCCAGTTCCATTCGTCCTTGGTCCGGCTATGGCCTGGAAAAAACCCCAACGCGGAATGGAACGGACCGACCAACGTCTGAACGCCTGCGGCCGCGCAGCAGTCGAGCGTCTTCCGATTCAAGTCAACGCCCTTCTTACGAGCCGCTGCGTCAGGGCTAATCGGATTATCCGCTTCATTGCGAACCGTCACCGCAGTACGCTGTAAGCCGAGTTTG
>JANMHA010000202.1:0-28215 GCA_031374925.1 Pirellula sp.
GAGAAGGCCGGAGTCGCTTCGACCAAACGCAACGCCTCCGATTCCCCGCCCATCGAAATCAAGATTCCTGTGGGCGACAAACGCAGCGAATACATGCAGGTCATGTGCGACCTCAACGTGCTCGCCTTCCAGACCGACACCACTCGCGTCAGCACCTACATCGGCTCCACGCCGAACGGCGTTTCTTATCCCGAGCTCGGGTTCAATGACGAGCATCACTCCCAGACCCATCACGAGAACAAGCCCGAGCAGGTCGCGAAAGTCGCCGCGATCACCGCGTTCAACATCGCCCAGTTCGCCTACATGGTAAAGAAGATGGCTAGCCTCCGCGAAGGGGACGGCACTTTGCTCGACAACTGCATCATGATGTGGGGCTCCGGCCTCGAAGACGGCAACAAACACTCCCGCGACAACCTCCCCTTTATCATCGCCGGCAAAGGCGGGGGCACGATCAACTCGGGACGCTTCCTGCCAGACACCAAGGGCAATCAAGGCGACCTGCTCACCACGATCCTAGCCTGTGCGGGCATCCCGCTCGATCGCCCCATCGGCATCTCGACAAAACAAATTAAGGAGATGACCCACAATCTCTAACCTCTGCAACGCACCGGCCATGGTTTTGGAAGCCGTTGATTCGGGAGCGACCGAAGGAACAGTGGTATGGATCAGACAGCCGAAGAAGGCCGTAAATCAGAGGTGGGTTGTTCAAAGCCTTGGCAGCTTTGGTCTTTGAACCAACAGGACAACGGAAGCTACACGCTCTTCCCCAAACATTCGTGACCTCCAGTTTGGGTGACCGAAGCGTGACTATGACGTCCTGGATTTGCAACGGTCTTCTCGGATACAAGAGGATCCCCTAATCGCCCGATTTCCCAACCACGAGCGGAAGCGATTTTTTCAGTTCGCGAACTTCTTCAACCGAAAATTGGCCGAGAGCAATTTGGATCCTTTGCGGACGAGCGAACGATGCGGCGCGTAGTCCGTCGTACGTGATTTTTGTTCCGCTCAGGTTGATATACAACACATTGCGAAGTTCCGGCAAGCAAGCATCGGTGACCTCCGTGTCCGAGAGATTTATGATCTGTAGACCAGTTATATTTCTCAAAAATCGGATTGTCTCATCGGTAACTCCCGTCCCTCTCAAACCCAATTCGAATACTCTGGGATGCCAATTAGAGAAGCAGCTTCCATCAAAGGACTTCCCCTTGAGTATTAGCCTAGTAAAAGCTTGAACGTTGCAGTTCATCAGTTGCGTTTCCGTGATACCTGGTTCGCCTAATTCTACGCCTGGTCCTATACTGCTAAGCACAGCGATCGTGACTTGGTTGCCGCTTAGCACCATCTTCTTGGTTGGGCCGGGAAATCCAGTTGGGGAAATGGCAGATTGGATGATAGCATCAGTCAGAGGAATGTTTTCCAAGATAAGCGTAGAAACATTGCGAAGTTCTGCAATGCAGCTTCCATCGATCGGGTTGCCGCTCAGATCCAGTGTGGCCCAAACGGGGTGCGCCTTGAAGTAATTCGACAGACCACTGTCGGTAAGAAGATTGTCTCGCAGAACAAGGTGTCGATACTCGGCGCGCGTGTTGCTACGAGCCAAAAGAGGCAACTGGTCGTCGGTGATTTGCAAACCGCTTAAGTCAAGTGACATGCAGTTCATCAAGGACTTGGTCTCTGCAAG
The DNA here is from genome assembly GCA_031374925.1 of Pirellula sp. Lineage (GTDB taxonomy): Bacteria > Planctomycetota > Planctomycetia > Pirellulales > Pirellulaceae > JBKCUI01. The sequence goes on from JANMHA010000202.1 coordinate 1,682, forward strand.
CTTTGGAACTGTCAATTGCGTATGCGCCAGGCTAAGGTGCTGGAGGTATTTGAGCTTTCGGAGCTCAACCAGACCAGCATCGGAGACTCGCGTGTGGCTAAGGTCCAGAGACGTTAGCCGAGGGAATTGCGAAAGCGACTTCAATCCTGCGTCGGTGATTTGCGTGTTGGCAAGCGAGAGGGTTTGGACATCCTGGAAACCTTGAAGGCCCTTGAGCATCTCATCGGTCGTTGAGGGACTCAGTTTTAGTTCAACGACCGTTCGGCCCAAAACATCCATTGAATCACCTCGCTTTTGAAGAGTCTGATTCAGTTCGAACAACTCCCTTTCGGACCGAAGCTTGACGGAGTCGAGGATCGTGAGGCTTAAACTGGAAATCGCCGCAAAAGCAAGAACGCCCAATGCCCACCGACGTCTAGTTCGCTTGCTGACAGCGATGCCTTGTTCGTCAAATTCGGTCGATGACAATTCGACTTTGGGGGCGCGCAAGGCGAGCTCATAACCGCTCGTTCTTAGTGCCTTTAGGCCTGGCAACAAAGCAAGGAAAAGTCCCAACGGAATTGCTAAAGCATAAGCCAATGCAGTCAGCCCCGCCGACGCAAACAAGAGGGCAAGTAATCCCCCATAGATCATGCTAAATAGTAGTCCATGACCCAACAAGCGATGGCGGCGTAACTTGTAACGAAACGCTATATAGGCCGTTGGAATGAGAATCAAGAGCGTTACAACGAAGGTAAACGCGATGCCATAAGCGATGAAGGCCAGCACGAAATTGGGTGGCCTTTCGGTCGCGATTTGAGGCACCCGGCACATGAAAAGGACCGAAGCAATCGCGGCGGTGGTCAGCAGCAAGTCCTCAACTGAAAAACGGCTTTGATTCGACTGTGCATTCGCTCGGATGAGTTTCCAGCCAAAAGCGGACCGACAAATCAGCAGTGGAGTAGAACCCCCAAGGATTATTGCGGGCAAGGCAAAAAGATACCAGAAAAAGTCCGGAGGTAAGATCAATCCAATCCGACCGAACCATTGAGTTCCCAAAAGCAAACAAAGAGCCCAACACACCAGGAGGCTCGTTCCAATGACAAGTCCTTTAAGCCAATAGTCGCTAAGCAGACCGCCAAGCAGCAGGCAGAAAAGTACTTGCCCAACGATTGCGGCGGTTGTGAAGAAGTACATCCATTGGACAAAGACAAAGAAACCGATGAAAAAAGCGATGCAATTGAAAAGCCCTACTGCTACCACGTAGCAAACGAGAGGAAAGTACGAACCGCGGCGACCGACCATTTAGGCTGTTCCATTTAGGTTTTCCCCCCACCATTCCACTGCATGCAAAGTGCAATTTGCGTGCTAGCCGGGACACCCCCGAGATGCTAACGTAACATCAGAGAATCGGATAGACTGGAGCGTACTGGTTGCGACGCCTTAGGGGGGATGCAGCGAGTTTTGACTCGCCAGGAATAGTACAGTATCCGCGAAGGGGACGGCACCTTGCTCGACAACTGTATCATGATGTGGGGATCCGGCCTCGAAGACGGCAACAAACACTCCCGCGACACGTCCCCTTTATCATCGCCGGCAAAGGCGGGGGCACGATCAACTCGGGACGCTTCCTGCCAGACACCAAGGGCAATCAAGGCGACCTGCTCACCACGATCCTAGCCTGCGCGGGCATCCCGCTCGATCGCCCCATCGGCATCGCGACAAAACAAATTAAGGAGATGACCCACAATCTCTAACCTCTCAGGCCCGGCGATGTTCATGCGCCGATGAGGGGCACGCTCGGGCGGCGCAATCGCGACTTCGAATAAGATGGAGTCAACGACAACAACGTCCGTTTCTTGATCCATGAACTTCTGCCGTTTGTCGCGAAGGAATTCAATCTGAATCTGTCGACGGATGGCAATGACCGCTGCATGGCAGGTGGCAGTAGCGGCGGCATAGTGGCATTTACGGCAGCTGGGAACCGACCCGGTACTTTTAGTCGCGTGTACACCGTAAGCGGCAGTTGGGTTGCGTTCCGAGGAGGGCACAAGAAAGCCGCGCGACGATGGCTTATCGCCGACCAGTTGGCTTCATAAATCGCACCTTTCCGATACACAAGGATCCAAAAAACACATCAAAACCAATCTTCCCAATACCTCAAAAAAGAGCGGCTTAAAGGAAGACTAAGCGACCCAAAGCGTATTTTATGAGAACCTAACCAGAATTAAAGACAGGAAAGTTGACTTTGCGTCCTTTTTAACATACCCTTATCCCTCACTGATGTCGGACAACCGTGGTCCCGCAATCGATGGCTGCAAATCGAAGAGTTAAATGTATGTTTCTTAATCGTTACTACATGGGTGTCGCTCGTTGGGGGATTTGCCTTTTCTTGTGCTTTCTCGCTGGATGCACAAGCCATACCAGCGGTGTTACTCAAACAGAGACGAAAACCCAAATTGAACGGCTGTTTAATCTATATAAAGCCTACGCTGAATCAAAGCGCAAAGCGCCAGCTAACGAAAAGGCCTTAAAAGATTTTGCCAAAGGTCTTAACGAAGAAACGCTGCAATCGCTGATGATCGGTAAGGATGTTGAATCCATTTTCATTTCTCCTCGGGATAACGAACCGTTTCAAGTTGCTTATGGTCAGTCGATTAGTCCGGGCGGCGATCCAATCGCAATCATCTATGAAAAGACTGGGCTCAAGGGACGGAAATACGCGGCCCTCTCTATTGGTTACTCCGAAGAGTACGATGATGCTTCGCTCTCAGAATATCTTCCCAAGAAGAAGTAGTTTGTTTGTCTTATTTGTTTCATGCGTTTATTTACATTGGAGACGATCATGCAAATTCGGTTGACGCCAAGAACGGCCTTCACGCTCGTGGAGTTGCTTGTCGTTATTGCGATTATTGGAATCCTTGTTGGACTGCTTTTGCCCGCGGTACAGGCCGCAAGAGAAGCAGCACGGCGTATGCAGTGCCAAAACAATCTGAAGCAGGTTGGATTGGCATTTCAAAATTTTGAATCGGCCAATCGACGATTTCCCACCGCCGGATGGTATACGTGGTGCAATGCATTACCCAGCTCAAGGCCACCAGGGGTGCCCGCGGCGGAATGGGGCCAAAATGGATGTATAGTGGAGTACGGCCCGTCAGGTTCGAGAGTAACGTCCTTTTCCAATGGGCCGTTGGTTTCCGGACAACCAACGGGCACACCGTGGAGCGGACCTCCAAAGCAAGCAGCTGGATGGCCGTATCAAATTCTCAGCTACCTGGAACAGCAATCAGCCATGCAGCTTGCTGGCGGTTACATTCGCAGCGTTTCGATGCCCGCATTTATCTGCCCGTCACGGCGTGGTGCGGAAAGGCTTTCTAACGGCAGTGCCAACGGCGGTAGACCGCTTGACTACGCGGCTCCGTATTTCGGACCTACGAGCCGTGGCGAACAGGCGATCAAGAACGACCCGAAGTCGATGTGGGGAATTGTTGTTCCATCGGAACCGCCTGCGTCTGAGACGGGACGCGCGTGGGGCGGCGACAACAAGGTTACGTTTGGATCTATCACTGACGGTACTTCGAACACCATTCTCGTTGGAGAGAAATGGCTTCGACCTGATCAATATGGCATTGGTTCCTGGATGGACGATCACAATATCGTCGGTGCGCTAGATCAAGACAGCATGCGTGTCGGAGACCAAGTACCCAGACAAGACACGAACAGGAGCACTTCTACAGGATTGATCGTTCCGGCGGGAGACAACAATCCATGCTGCGACTATTGGCGGGATTTGAATACGCGTTCACCCTCGGCTCGACTTGGTAGCCGCTTTGGCGGCGTTCATACCGGACTCATGGTCAGTGTTCGAGCCGATGGAAGCGTCGGTAGTATTTCAATGTCCGTTGACCAAACAGTCTTCGCCAATCTTGGAAACAAGCAGGACGGCAATGTCGTGGTAGAACAGTAATTGGGACTATCGTGGATACCTGCGGCTAGCAACCCTCGTGGTTGGGCCATCTGACCTCTCGCAACTTCAGCTACGATTCCTGACACAACCGACAAAAGTAGCAGGCACGCTCCGCCGTGCCGTCCGCTCGTCCGCATTTACTGCGATTCTAGGTGGACGGCACATGAAATGTGCCTGCTACTTGGACTTTTGTCGGCTGCGTCATTCTTGCGACTTCAGCTATAATGGATTCTGGTTCGATCTGAAGTTGGAGTTCATTCTAGTAGTCATATGTCGCGCGGGGTTTATTGGATGAGGGTCAGCCAGATTGCCGGTTTGCTCTTGACGTGTTTGTCGAGTGCCATGACCCCGATGACAAGCGCGGACGATAGGCTGCGGCGCATCGATTTCAGCCGGGACATTCGTCCGATTCTTTCTGATACCTGTTTCACTTGTCACGGTCCGGATGAACAGCGTCGTAGGAGCGAACTTCGGTTGGATACCCGCGAGGGAATTTTTTCGCAACGTGATGGACAACCAGTTATTCTGCCTGGCAGCGTTGAGTCGAGCCTCCTGCTGCGTAGGATTACCGAGACGGATCCTGATGCAAAGATGCCCCCCAAGGACTCGGGGCGGACTCTGACCGGCGAGCAAGTTCAACTCCTGACGGAATGGGTCAGGCAGGGAGCGGCGTGGACAGATCAATGGAGCTTCATCTCTCCGCAGGCTCATGCTCCACCCCAGACACCGTCGAGTCACGGGAGTCGGAATGGAATCGATGATTTTGTTTTCGCCAATTTAGAACGGATCGGGCTCAGACCGGCCGATCCAGTTGCTCGCCGAACGCTGATTCGTCGCGTGTCGCTTGATCTGACGGGGCTTCCTCCAACACCCGACGAGGTCTCCGATTTTTTGGCGGATGCATCACCTGAGGCTTATGAGAAGGTCGTCGATCGGCTGTTGGCGTCACCTCGATACGGTGAGAATATGGCAGTCGGCTGGTTAGATGCAGCCCGATACGCAGATACCAGCGGTTATCAGAATGACGGGCCTCGCCACATGTGGCGTTGGAGGGACTGGGTGATTGATGCATTCAACAGTAACAAACCATTTGACCAATTTACCGTTGAGCAATTGGCGGGTGATCTATTAGAAAACCCGACGCTCGACCAGCTGATTGCCACTGGCTTTAACCGAAACCATCGTGGCAACTCCGAGGGCGGGATTATTCCGGAAGAGTATCAGGTCGAATACGTGGTGGATCGTGTCGACACTAGCTGCACTGTCTGGTTGGGTCTCACCATGGGTTGCGCCCGCTGTCACGATCATAAGTACGATCCGCTTCGCCAAAAAGAATTCTATCAACTGTTCGCCTACTTCAACAACATACCAGAGAATGGTCGGGCTATTAAAGAGGGGAATTCACCGCCAATGGTCAAAGCCCCATTGTCAGCCGAGCAGTCGCAGTTATTGCATTTGGATCAGCAGATTCAAGCAGCCACCGCCAGGGTAAAGGAGCTGCAGAGCAAACTTGCGCAGACGCAGCGAGAATGGGAATCGCGTTATAGTCCCACATCGACTCCTGAACCTTTTGGCCACCAGACGGTAGACTTGTCAGTCACCGAAGGATTGGCCAATCACTTTGGCTTTGAAGGGAATCTAAAAGACTCGGTCCAATCTGCCGATGCTCTGTTCGAGACGCATTCCGCGAAGCCAGCCTCCTTTGTCGCCGGTCAAATGGGTGAGGCAATCAGACTGGATGGAAGTTCATTTGTCAGTGCCGGAGATTGTGCAATCTTCGGCTACTTCGATAAGTTCTCGATGGCATTTTGGATGTGGGCATCTCAAGCCGATGGGACGCTCGTTTCGCGAATGAATCCAGTCGAAGAAGGCGCCGGGTACTGCGTGCATCTTGACCAAGGTCGCGTGCAAGTGAACCTAGTTAAGCGATGGTTGGACGATGCAATTCGCCTTGAGAGTCAAGAAAGATTGCCCCTAGATCAGTGGCACCATTTGACGGTAACCTACGACGGTTCGCGACTGGCTTCCGGCATCCACGTCTATGTCAACGGCGAACCTTTTTCGATGAATGTCAAGCTCGATCAAATCAATCAATCGTTTGCAGTGACCAACCAACCTTTTCGAATTGGATCTGGTCACAGCCATTTTGTCGGAGCCATGGATGACGTTCGCGTATATCGGCACGACCTGTCGAGCAGTGAGGCTCAACTGCTGGCGGTTCGTGAAAACATCTCCGAAATCTTGCGCATGCCCACCACGTCGCGGACCGATGCCCAGCGTCAGAAACTCACGCGGTACTTTCTGGAGAACCAGGCATCGCCCGACATTTGGGAGGCCCATCGTCGATTGATCAACCTCCAGCAGCAAAGGCAAACGTTTTACGAAAACCTGCCAACCGTAATGGTCATGCAAGAATTGAAACAACGTCGCGAAACTCGCATTCTATTGCGAGGGCAGTACGATCTTCCTGGAGTACACGTAGAGCCTGGTGTGCCGGCAGTGTTCCCTGCCTTGCCAGCCAATGTTCCCAATAATCGCTTAGGGTTTGCGATGTGGCTGGTTGGTCCCGATCACCCGCTGACTGCTCGCGTGGCCGTAAACAGAATTTGGCAGCAGTTTTTCGGGCAGGGGCTAGTTCGAACGACGGAAGACTTTGGAGCACAAGGTGATACTCCCATGCATCCAGAGTTACTTGACTGGCTGGCGATGGAACTGGTTCGAAGCGGATGGGATGTCAAAGCCATTCAGAAACGGATCGTCACCAGCGCCATCTACCGGCAGTCGTCCGCCGTTTCTAAGGAGTTGCTTCAACGCGATCCGGACAACCGCTTACTCGCCCGAGGTCCACGTCAAAGGTTGACGGCTGAAACCATTAGGGATCAAGCCTTGTTTGTCAGCGGCCTGTTGCAGGAGCGAATCGGTGGTCCATCCGTCAAGCCGTACCAACCTGAGGGACTTTGGCAGGAGATTGCCACCGATACAGAGTACAAACAATCTCATGGCGAAGATCTGTATCGGCGAAGCCTGTACACGTATTGGAAGCGCACCGTTGCTCCGCCAACAATGGTGACATTGGATGCGACCTCGCGTGAGGCGTGTACTGTCCAGCGAACACGAACGAACACTCCGCTTCAGGCACTGGCTTTACTGAACGACGTGACGTTTGTCGAAGCGGCCCGAGCGCTTGCACAGCGGGTGATGAACGAAGCCGAGGGTGAAGAGAATCGGATAACGCGTGCTTTCCTATTAGCGACAGCACGTTTGCCTCGCCCAGAGGAGCTTGCCCTTTTGCTTAGGCGCCAAGGGCTCAGTCGCCAGGCCTTCCATAGCGACCAGGCTGCAGCTCGTGAACTTAACCAGGTGGGTGAGTTTCCTGTGGACGATCGATGGGATGCCTGCGATCTGGCCGCTTTCACAACGGTTATGAGTTTGATTCTAAATCTAGATGAAATCGTGAATAAAGAATAAATCCCCCCAACCGCCAATGGCTGTGAGCCTATTCTCATGCAACCCAACCTCGATCACCAGACTAACGAAACACGCCGGTACTTCTTTAAGCGTGGGGCACAGGCCACAGGACTTGCCGCATTGGCGACTTTGATGGGCCAATCCAGTTCAACGGCCGTGGAGGAGGCAGCCACGGGATCGCACTTATCAGGTTTTTCAAACGGTCTGGCAAGGGCCAAACGGGTTATCTATCTGTTTCAATCGGGAGCGCCGTCGCAGATCGACCTCTTCGATTACAAGCCTCGTCTGGCCGCGATGCATGGAATGGACTTGCCGGATTCCGTCAGGCAGGGACAGCGTCTAACTGGCATGACCAGCACTCAAGCGAGTTTCCCTCTGGTTCCGTCCAAGTTTCGTTTTGCGCAGCGAGGTGCCAGCGGAGCGTGGATTAGCGAATTGTTGCCTTACACCGCAAAATTGACGGACGATTTGTGCTTTATCAAATCGATGCACACCGAGGCTATCAATCACGACCCGGCCATCACCTTCATGCAGACCGGTGCACAACTGGCCGGACGTCCCAGCTTGGGTGCGTGGTTATCGTACGGACTTGGCAGTGAGAACCAGGAGCTGCCAACTTTTGTTGCCATGATCTCCGGCACTGGAGATCAACCCTTATACGATCGCTTGTGGGGAAGCGGCTTTTTGCCAACACGCTATGCCGGCGTCAAGTTTCGTTCGCAGGGGGATCCGGTTTTGTTCCTCTCCAATCCGCCCGGAATTAGCCGTCCGTTGCGTCGTGGAATGCTGGACGATCTGGCCGCCATGAATCAACTCAAACTTGCCGAATCAGGTGATCGCGAAATCATCACGCGCATTGCCCAGTATGAAATGGCTTACCGGATGCAAACGTCTGTGCCTGAACTAACGGATCTCTCCAGCGAAGGTGCAAACACCTTTGAACTCTATGGAGAGGCAGCGAGGAAGCCCGGAACCTTTGCTTGGAACTGTCTTCTGGCCCGGCGGCTGTGTGAGCGCGGCGTACGATTCATTCAGTTGTTTCATCGTGGCTGGGATCAACACCTTGAGCTGCCGAAGAACATCGGTTTGCAATGCCGTACCACGGACCAACCGACTGCCGCGCTCATTCAGGACTTGAAGCAACGCGGACTGCTTGAAGATACGTTGGTTGTATGGGCTGGCGAGTTTGGGAGAACCGTCTACTGTCAAGGAAAACTGACCGCGGATGATTACGGTCGCGATCACCATCCACGATGTTTCACGGTTTGGTTGGCAGGCGCTGGGGTTCGAGCCGGTATGACATTGGGAGAGACGGATGACTTCAGTTACAATATTGTTCGCGACCCCATTCACGTGCACGATTTGAACGCGACCATTCTGCACCTGCTGGGAATTAACCACGAAATGCTTACGTTTAAGTTTCAAGGCCGCCATTATCGATTGACGGACGTCCACGGTGAAGTAGTAAACAGTATCCTTGCATGATGCGAATTGACTACGCTAAAATCCCCTTTGCGACCTGGCCCGCCACGTCCGTCAGTCGAAAGTCGCGGCCTGCGTACCGGTAGGTGAGTCGCTCGTGATCGATCCCCATCAAATGCAATAGAGTTGCATGCAAGTCGTTGATATGCATTTTGTCTTCGGTCGCATAGTAACCGTAGTCGTCGGTTGATCCATAGGCGAATCCTCCCTTGACCCCTCCCCCCGCCATCCACATGGAAAATCCATGCGGGTTGTGATCGCGGCCATTTCCTTGTGAAGTCGGTGTCCGTCCGAACTCACCGCCCCACAAAACAAGCGTATCCTTTAACATGCCCCTGGCTTTGAGATCACTCAAAAAACCGGCAATCGGCTTGTCCACCTCGGCCGCGTTCTTGGTGTGGCCGTGGTAAAGATCGCTGTGCTGATCCCATTGCACTTCGCTATCGCTATGCGTTACTTGGACGAATCGCACACCCCGTTCCAGAAACCGTCGTGCCATCAAGCATTGCCGACCAAAATTCTCAGTCATGGGATCATCGATGCCATAGAGTTGCATCGTCGACTGAGTTTCGTCTGCAATATTCTGAACTTCGGGCATCGATGACTGCATTCGAAATGCGAGTTCAAAGGATTGCAATCGGCCTTGCAACACCGAATCCATTTCATTGGTTTCGAGATGCTCGCGATTGATCGCATTTAGGAAATCGAGTTGCTTGCGTTGATCCGACAATGGGATCGAGGCGTTTCGGATGTGTTTTACATTTGCCTGCGACGCTGGCAAGCTAGCGTTGCCTATCGGTGTACCTTGACAATATGCAGGAAGAAACGCTGAGCCCCAATTGTTCATTCCGCCATGAGCAAGCGTTGGGCAAATGGTAACAAATGCGGGCAAATTTTCATTCTCGGTGCCCAGGCCGTAGGTGACCCATGCGCCCATGCTGGGTCGCACGAATTGATCGCTCCCGGTGTGCAGCTTCAGCAGTGCGCCGCCGTGAGCCGGATTGCTACCGTGCAGCGATCTCAAAATGCATAAATCGTCGATGTGCTTGGCAACGTTCGGAAACAAATCGCTTACCGGTAATCCGCTTTGACCATAGTTGCGGAATTTCCAGGGCGACTTCAGTAAATTCCCTTGTGCTGCAAAAACAACCTTTGGCAAATCAAACGGAGGTGGTTTGCCGTCGTCTCTATCCAAAAGTGGCTTGGGATCAAACGTGTCGACATGCGAAGGCCCCCCCTTCATAAACAAAAAAACGACCCGTTTGGCTCGTGCCGCAAAGTGAGGTAGTTTCGGTGCAAGAGGATTGTGGGATTGAGATCCGTTTCCAATCCCCGACTCATCGGCCAAACCGGCATTTAATAACGAACGGAATGCGAGATAGCCGAACCCCAATCCGGAATTTTTTAGCAGCCATCTGCGATTGCTAGTTGAGTCCATTAGGATCGAAGACATTGCACGCATCTCCACTACGTTATAACTAGTTGATAAAAATCGCCTCGTTGCACACCAAGAGCGAATGGCACAGCAGTATCCAACGTTGTGGCTGTGACTGCATGCTGTTCGCTTCGCCTTTGTCTTCCAAGAACGCAATGGCACGCGCTAGTTCCATGGCCAGGGGCTTCCGTCCCAAAACCATTCGATACAAGCTCTCAATTCGATCACTATGGACCGAAGACGAAGAAGTTAAAGCGGTAGCGATTTGTTCTGCGGCGTGGATCACCAAGTCCGAATTCATCATGAGCAACGCTTGAGGCGAGACCGTCGTAGAGTTTCGACTCCCCGTTGGCATGGTGGGGTCTGGAAAGTCAAACTGCTCAAAGAGTGTGTACACGTTGTTTCGAACCACCGGCAGAAAGGCAGCCCGTCGATGGCTGTCGTAACGCGTGTTGTCGATGGAAGTATGGTCGAATACGAACTGCCGATTTCTGAGCGGAATGCTCTTGCCTCCAATGGCCATGTCGAGGGTACCCGAAACGGCGAGGATCGAATCGCGAATTTCTTCGGCTTCCATTCTCCGCTTTGGAAATTTCCAGAGCCATCGATTCTCTGGATCCAGGTTGGTGGCAGAGTCACGATCGAGGCTCATCGTATTCATTTGATAGGTACTGGAACGCAGGATCATGCGGTGCAATTCTTTAGTCGACCATCCAGACTCGATCAATGTTCTAGCTAGATAGTCAAGCAATTCGGGATGAGACGGTTTGTCGCCTAATACACCAAAGTTCTCGGTTGAGGCAACGAGGCCGGTGCCAAAGTGCCAACGCCAAAGTCGATTGACAAAGACGCGCGCGGTCAATGGATGGCTTGGGCTCGTGATCCAACGGGCTAGTTCGAGCCGACCACTTTGCTTGCGGGGTAGAATTGGCGACTCGCCAGCTGCTCCCATGACTTTCGGGAAATTACGGGGGATGGTTTCGCCTAAATTGCGATGGCTGCCACGGATATGAATTGGGATACCGGCAAGCACTTGCTGATCGACGACCCCCATGACCGAGGATTCATCCGGCGCAAAACTTTCGACGAGTCTCGCCTTGGTTGCCAGCGTGTTTATTTCCTGGAGTGTCTGTTCATCAAACGCAAACTCTGGTTTCGGGGGTACCGCCAAAAACCCAGTTAGGTCGTTGATGGCGAAACGGGCGGATTCGAGCACCGGATCGCTCAAGCTACTGGCCTTGGGATCCTTATGTTTCGCTTCCACGAGAGCTTCTTCGGCTCGTTGAAACAGGCTTCGATAGTGGGAATCCAACCCCGCTTTGTCGGCGATCCCAGCCAATTCATGCCATTTGGCGAAGAGTGGGTGGTCGGGATTGAAGGCAAGAAAGCGGCGACAATGAAACAAAACGCGAGGATGCAGGCCAAGCGGTTCTGCAATCAATGCAACTTCATGTAGTGGCATTTCGGGAGTGACGCTCATCGCAGCCACCAAATACTCGGTGGCCATCGATTTCACCTGCGTTCTAAGTTTGGTGAAAGCTGCCGATTTGGCTTTGGAAAGGGCTGCTTGATGTTGCGCAATCTCGGCGTTAACGGCTTTCAGAGACTCCAGTTCGGTTGGGGAAGAGAACGAGATTTCATTCCAATGTTTGATGGCACCGGTATTCGTTGGACCGAAGGTTCGAGTGCTCTTGAAAATCGCGGCTAGCGCGTAGTAGTCGGCTTGCAGGATTGGGTCGAATTTATGGTCGTGGCATCGAACACAACCGATCGTCATTCCCAGAAACGCTTTACCAATCGTATCGAGTTGTTCGTCCACAGTATCCATGATCAGTTTCTCGCGATCCGGTTCCGCAAGAACTTTGGCGCCGAGAACCAGGAAACCGGTACCGGTTTTGGATTCTAGATTGCTGCTGGGGAGCAAGTCTCCGGCCAATTGTTCGGTGATGAACATATCGATAGGCTTATCCGAATTGAACGACTGGATCACATAGTCGCGAAATCGCCAAGCATTTCCAAAAGCGATGTTCTCGTCCAGGCCGTTCGAGTCGGCATACCTGGCAACGTCAAGCCAGTGCCTTCCCCATCGCACACCATACTGCGGAGAGCCTAACAGCCGATCAATGACTTGATCGAATGCGTTGGGAGATTCATCCGAAAGGAAAGCGTCCAACTCGTCGGGCGTTGGCGGCAACCCGGTTAGGTCGAATGTTATGCGACGGATGAGATCTCTTCGGTCCGCTTTGAGTGCCGCGCGGAGTTGGTTGGCTTCAAGCTTGGCCAATATGAAGTTGTCGATCGGCGTGCTTACCCATTCTGTGTCCACAACATTCGGGAGTGCAACCATAGCAACAGGTTGCATGGACCAAAACGTACGACCCGCTTCGACCGTCATGCCCGTGGGACTTGGCGATTGAGAGGTGCTTGGCTGAACCCGTGTGTCAGGCGCGCCGATGGAAATCCAACGTTCGAGAATGGCCACGTCGGATGGAGATAGTGCCGCCTTCGGTGGCATCTTTAGGTCAGGATTCTTGTAACGGATCGCTTGTATCAGTAAGCTCTTTTCGGGATGGCCAGGCTGAATGGCTGGCCCCGAATCCCCGCCACCAAGCAAACCATCACGGTAATCGAGTTGCAGTCCACCATTCCGTTCTTTGCCAGAATGGCATTCGTAACAATGGGTTACTAAAAGTGGTCGGACGCTCTTTTCAAAGAATTCGATGGAGGCGGCATCTAGTACTGATTCTTGAGCGCGAATTGAGTTGCGTGTGGCGATCAAAGCGATCGCAATGCTTAGAACAAAGAGTTTTGCCCAATGTCGCCTTTCGCTCCGCGAAAGTTGCGCATCTTTCGCGGAGCGAAAGGCGACATTGGCTGTTAAACGATCTTGCTTTGACATGGAGGTACGTGTCGCTAGTCCGATGTTAGGGTTTACCTTCGGGTGGCTCGGGATAGAGCCATAACGCTGCGCGGTAGGGCCATGGATGGGTCCATGGATTTGGCCACGGAATAGCAGCTGAAAATATGCTGATCAACAATAATAGCCCAATGAGTTTTCGAAGAGTTGAGAATCGACTTGCTATTTCAACGGCAGGTACGCAGAGCCATAGCCATGCCGGTGCTAGCCAAAACACCCAGCGGAATCCGCTACAAACTCCTCCATAATTCCGATCTTCGACGACGCGAGTTGCATAAAAGACGAAACAAGCCATTGACACTGCGGTCAAGGCGAAGACGACACCGGTTTCGGAAACAAGCAAGCCTTTCCATCCGTTCGATGAGTCCCATTTGTTTCGTATCCATAGAGCTGCACCAACGATTCCCAAGAGCCAAAATGGAGTCAGCGAAAAGATGCCGTGATGCCCTACAGTGAAGTGCATGGCGTACAACCATTGGTTCGGCTCACCTCGATCTACCCCCTTCTTGTTGCCAGGCAACCAATACGATTTTGGAAAGTCGTACCAATCGTCCCAATGGGAAATGCGCCAATTACCATCCTTCGATTCAATGGCCACACGTTGGCCCACGGAATCGTCAATGAATTGAAGGACATTGGTCAATCTAGCCGGAATGATGGTGGCTTTATCGGTGAACGCGTAGCCATGTTGATTGGCTTGTGCGATCACGGATTCGATCGCTGGGGCTTCGGCGTTCCCAGGCTCTTGTGGAATCGTGGCGATCGATGCTCCGACACCTCGATGGTCATAAGGTGGCCTTAGGTCATGATGCGCCCAGTAGTTGGTAGCCAAGAACGCAATTGCCACAATAGCATTTGCAAGCAGGTAGCCAGACAGGAACTTGCGCCAATCCACCGCCACAAGAATTACACTTGCGGCGGCAGCCCAAGCTAACGCAGGCAGTTCACATGCAACGGCCATCCCAGTACAAAGACCGCAAGCAATCCAAGTCCACCACGATTTGCTTTGTTTCATTTTGGCCGCATGGATCATTTGCCACACGAGACCGAGACTCATTGCAAAAAACAATGCACCATGCAAATGATTGTTGAGGGTAGCCGCAAAGGTGGTCAGAAAGGTTCCCCATAATGCCATGTTCAACAACACGAAACGGGACCATGAATCCGCAACGTTTTTCTCAAGCCAGAAGTAAATCCAAATCCACCACAGCGCCAGCGGTAGAACATTGACTAGGAGCATTACGACACGTCCAATCAAGAAGGGCTCTTCGGTCAGTTTCTTACCAAAGACAAGTGTCACGGGCTTGCAAACAGCCGCGTACATAGCCGTTAACAGCGGCGGCTTGCTCGAGTAAAAATGCTCTTTGCCGTCGGCACCTCGATGTCGAACGATGTCGATTGAATTCCAGATCTTGGACTTACCTTTGCTATCGAGAAGGTCCGTGATGCGATCTATTTCCCATTTGCCATCCTCGGTCAAGGCTGCGATCGCACACCAGCGAGAGCGATCATTGGCGCTGAGGAAAGGAAGTTCTCCATGTACGGCGGTCATGCCTAGTATTCTCGCCACTTGAATCACGGTGGCAATACCGATCAACAGCCAAGCGATATCCTTGTATCGCCAATGGCTCGATTCCGGAATTGGATTCGATTGGTTCACGATGAGATGCCTGCCGGATTGAGTTCTTCGCGAGGTAGCGACAACTTTTCGACATCTACCGATGGAGTCGTTTTAGAGATTGAATACGGAATGGTTCTACTACCTGCGTTGGCCACGACCAATTCGGCGAGCAAACCGACGCCGATCATCTGTGACCCGAGCACGAACAAGACCATCGACAAATAGAAGAGAGGGCGTTCATGCAAATTGACTGGAAGCAGTCCTAAATTAAGCCTGCTAACAACCCATGCCGCCATGAGTCCGACGAGCAAGACTGCCGCAAGTGTACATGCTGCTAGACCGATACCGCCTAGCAAGTGCTGTGGTCGGTATCGGAACCGGGTCAAAAAAACAACGGTAAAGAGATCTAGGAAGCCTTTGAGGATCCGAGAGACTCCGTACTTCGAAACACCGTGAATGCGAGGATGATGTTGGACAGCGATCTCAGTGACACGAAAGCCCCGTGCGGCTGCTAGAACGGGGATGAATCGATGCATTTCACCGTACAGCGTAATTTCTTCCAAGACCTCTCGGCGGTATGCCTTTAGACCGCAGTTGAAGTCATGCAAATGAAGTCGGGAAAACTTCCGAAGGATTCCGTTGAACACAAGGGATGGCCATCGCTTATGCCAAGGATCGTAGCGTGTTTGTTTCCACCCACTTACGACGTCATGGTCGGTATTGAGTTTCTCGATGAGCCGCACAAGTTCTTTTGGGTCGTCCTGAAGATCGGCATCCATGGTTACGATGAAACGGCCCTTGGCGACTGCGAAGCCGGCAGCCAGTGCAGCAGCCTTACCGAAATTGCGACGGAATCGGAGGCCATGCACTATCGGATGCTGTTGACTAAGTTTCTCAATGATCGACCAAGACTTGTCGTTAGATCCGTCGTCGATGAAGAGGACTTCGACCTTCCCCAAATCATCAGCCTCAACTGCATGTTGAATTCGCTGAATGAGCTCCTCCAAGGAGTCTTGTTCATTAAATAGTGGGACTACGATCGAAATCATTGAATTTAGGTGAGTGTGAGGCTAGAGTCACGGCACGGATAGGCTGTGAGTTTATTCGCAGGGTGCAGAAGTTTGTCGCCTTTTGCTACGCAAAAGTGTGTTAACGCGGCGAACTTTCGCGGAGCGAAAGGCGACAATAATAAAATCACAACCTAGGAGTGCCGTACCACGCATCTTCATTGTAACCAAAAAAGTACGCTTCGGTGGTAAATAGATAGCAGAGACGACGAGCAAGTCAGTCCACCAATAAGCAGTGTTGGTTCGCCATCGAAATTCCGCTAACGATTGCCCCAACGATCCCTACAAAGCCTTGGTCGGTTCCGCAAAGGAATAGATTGTCCAGACGGGTAGTTCCGTCGAGTTGTTTCTGCGGGGCACCGTACACCGCACCGTTGTCATGCGAAGTAAAGCGACGAATCGTCTTCGGGGTAAAAATATCGGTATCGATCACATGCCGCCGAAAGTCAGGCATAAATCGGACGGCAGCGGCAACGGATTCGTCGTACCAGCGGAGTTTTTCCGCTGGGTATTGTTCGTTGGGTAGGCCAGACCAGCGATTGTGGTCCGCAATCGTGGTTAGCCTTATAAAGCCGGCCTCCAATTCGCCTTCGGCTGTGGAATAGGCGTAGTTGTTTGGCGAGCAGATCACACCGGTGCGAAGATCGCATAGCCGAACCTGTGGTTTGCTCCAATGGAATTGGTCTGAGTCGTTAAAGAAGACGATTGTCTTGTCAAATCCGAAGGATTTCGGTTGACATTCGAGTACCGAGATCGATTCGATAAAGGACATTTCGCCGGCCATGTAAACTTCGGATGTCGAATTATCGTCACAAAGACGCATGGTTTCCACGACGCCAGCGCTAGAAAGAATGCGTTTGGCGGTGAGCATGGTTCCGTTTTCAAGCTCCACTCCCATCGCATGCTTGCCATCCACGCAGATCCGAGCGACGCCGCTTCGCAGTTTCAGGTCGCCGCCGAGCTCGCGAAATCGGCGAACCAAGTGCTTGAGAATCAGCCGAACTCCCTTGAATGGCCGAGCGAACCCCTCCAGAAAAATACTGCGAAACATGATGCAAAATTGCCCCCAGTCCATGTCGTGCTCGCGGGCATTGCCATACCACATCAGGGGACAAAGAAGCATTTCGATCAACAGGGGCTCACTAAAGATTTCGGAAAGAATCTTGCGAGTGGACAATTGGAAATCTTCCTGCGCCAGGTCGTCATACTCGACCAGTCGGTTCAGCAAGTTTTGGAAAGCATCCTTTTGAAGTGGGAACTTGGCGTTTACTTCGGAACGAAGCATTTCGATATCGTTGTTGAAATCCAAGAAAACGCTTGGAAAGGCAATTCGCGAGCCTTTTTGTTCCGCCAACTGAAAATCGTCCCAACGGAATCGAAGCTGTTTGAGCAGTCGCGCGAGAGGACCTTTTTTGGCTCCTTTTTCGGTGAAATTGGTCATGGCATGAAGGCCGACGTCGTAATTCCGTCCGTTTACACGGTAGAAAGAGTTCAGTCCACCAATAGTCCAGTGCTTTTCTAAAACACAGACTCTTTGATCGTAATGCGCTAGACGAATTCCAGCGGCCAAGCCGCTCATTCCTGCGCCAATAATAATCGTGTCGTAATCGTTAGACGAATTCATGGCTGCATTATCGGCAAGGAGCAAGTTGCGCCCAGGGGCGTAAGTTCAATTGGCGGTTGACATTTCGAGGGCTGGGCGATAGCTTTTCCGATTGTTGCGCACGACACGGGGGGGTAGTGAAAACGGGGCTCTGAATTCACCACCGCCCTACCAAAAACTACCAACCCAACAGATAACAGCGGAATGAATCCACAAGAATTGCTCCGAATTGTAGATTCGTTGCATCGAGAAAAGCAGATTGACCCGGAGTTGGTCATTTTGGCAATTGAATCTGCTTTAGTAACTGCCGCCAAACGACAATTCGGAGAAGAATCCGATGTTATCGTCAAAATTGCACGTGATGGCGGCGCGATTTTGGCTACGGTAAACGGTCGGAATTTGAGCGAAGACGAAATCGGCCGGATTGGTGCCCAGACGGCAAAGCAAGTCATTATTCAAAAGCTCAAGGAAGCAGAGCGCGATGCTCGCTTGGACGAGTTTTACACCCAAATCGGCCAACTGGTCACCGGTATCGTTCAGCGAACCGAGCGGGGTGTCACGATCGTACAACTCGGAAACGTCGAGGCAATTCTCCCACGAAGTGAACAAATCCCTGGCGAAAGCTACCATAATGGTTCGCGAGTGCGAGCCGTTATTTACGAAGTCAAAGCCGCTGGGAACCGCGTCAAAATCATTCTGTCTCGCACCAAAACCACCTTGATTCAGCGCTTGTTTGAGCAGGAAATTCCAGAAATCGCCGAAGGCGTTATCAAAATCAACGCGATTAGTCGCGAGCCAGGCTATCGAAGCAAAGTCGCGGTCAGCAGCAGCGACCAACGGATCGATTGCGTTGGGGCATGCGTCGGAATGCGAGGGAATCGAATTAAGAACGTGACCGGAGAGCTGGCGGGCGAGCGAATCGATATTGTCCGATGGAGCGATGACCCGATGGTGTTGATTCCAAATGCTTTGCAGCCTGCAGAAGTGGAGCAAGTGCTCCTTTGCGACATGATTGGGCGAGCCATTGCCTTGGTTAGTGAAGAGCATTTATCTCAGGCAATCGGTCGATATGGGCAAAATGTTCGTTTGGCTAGCAAGCTGTGCAGCTGGGACATCGAAATCATGACGGCACCGGAATTGGAACGCCAAATCGAACGTGCCATGGAGGGATTCATGGAAATTGAGGGCATGAACGAATCGGTTGCCCAGCAATTAGTTGAGCAGGGCTACCTGTCGTATGACGATTTGTCGGTCATTGAGCCTGATGCGTTGATGGAAATGGGTAATTGGTCGGAGGAAGAGGTTGATGCCATCGTCGATCAGGCGGATGCAAAAGCCATCGAACAGGAAGCGGCGGAGGAAGAACGCAAGCACCAAGACAAGTTGGAACGCGAGAGAAAAGCTACGGAAGAACTAGATAGGAAGGAAGGGGTTGTAACTGCCCCCCCTCCGCCTGTGGATACAGTTGTTGAGGATTTGGCTTCGGAGTTGGTGGAGGAGGATTTAATTCCTCCTGTCGAACCGCCCAAGGAAGCACTGGATTCGGATCAGCAAACTGGCGGAAACGTCTAACGCAAGAATGATTTATGCATTACCATCATAGGCAGCATAAGTTTAAGTCTTCGAAGCATTATGTGCTTTGGGGCGCAAGAAGTCGTTCGGCATGTGTTGTGTCGAATCGGGTGGGTGACCCGCTACAGCAGCGTGGGGGCGTCCTAATGAAATAACTATACGCAGAGACAGGTGAGCAACTAACGCCGAACGATCGGCCGACTTGCCTCGTTTCACAGGGCATATGCCCAAGGAATTTTGCTCAGTGGCAGTACGAATTTATTCGCTGGCTAAAGATCTAGGATTGGACAGCAAGGAGCTGGTCGACCTGTGCACCCGTCTGGGTATACAGGGCAAAGGGAGCGCGCTCGCGAGCCTCGAAGATGAGGAAATTGCGCGGATAAAGAAGCATTTAGCGGAGAAAGCCGCGCCACCTCCGGCGGCAACTGCTGCAGCCCAAACTCCGAGGCCAACGCGTGAGCCGATCAAGGACACTCCGATCCGCGATTTGAGTGCTCGAATCGGTGGGGCAAAGCGTGATCTATCATCCGCTCGGCCCAGGCCAAGTGCGCCTAGCGAATCGGATGTTGCGTTGCCGGTGGTTGAAAAAGTTGAGTCGGTTGTCGAGCAAATCGACGACAGTGAGATACAACAGCCCATTGCTTCCGCCACACCTGTCAGCGTTGACGAAAGCAGTGGTTCGCAGGAACCCGTAGAAGCTTTTGAAGAACCCGCCGAGGAAGCAGTCGAATTGGCTACGGGTGAGGGCAAGCCTGAACGCTCTTCGGATTCTCCTACGCGTCGGGATTTCTACTCTCCTGCCAATACGAGCGGACGAGTTCGAATAATCGGTAGCCCGAGGCCAGCTCCGGATGGAAAGCCAAGCCCCGACAAGCCTAGAAAAGCCCGCGAAGCCGTTCTGAATATTAATCTTGCCAAAATCCCCAAGTCGGCCACTCCGCATCCATCGGCAAAACCCCAAGAGCAAGCGACGCAAAAACCGATTGTGAAGCTAACTCCGGATGTTATCCGTGGAGTTAGCAAGGGGATGGACAAGCCCGCCGAAAAACCGGCCGTTCCGGCAAAACCAGGCTCATCGCAAATGGGTGGTGGTCGCGCTTCGACTCCAAGCCAAGCCCAGCACTCAGGTTTGGCGGATTTCAAAGCTAACGCAGAAAATAAGCTTAATCTTAAGGCTAAGAAACCGGTCGTCGAGGAAGAAGCACCGACCAAGAAGAAGGGGTTGGCAGGTCTCGAATCGAGTCGAAAGGATCGTGGACCACGCATACAAACCTCGCGTGACCTGGCCTCCTTGGAAGAGGATGATGGACGCAGAGGCAAGGGCAATCGCCCACGCCGCAAACCGACTCCCACAGCCGTCCGCAAGGAAAAAGTTGTCCTTGCAATGCCATGCACCATTCGAAGCTTCTCCGAAGCAGCCGGGGTTACCGCCGCTCGCATTTTGCGATCGTTGATGACCATGGGAACAATGCAAAACATCAATTCTTACCTCAACCAGGATCAGGCGGAATTGATTGCGGCGGATCTCGGTGTGGAACTGGAGTTCCGACAAGCCGAAACTTTGGAAACCAGTTTGATCGGCAAGATGGATGATATCGAAGACAGTCTTGAGGACTTGATTACCAGACCTCCAATTGTCACGTTCCTCGGTCACGTCGACCACGGCAAGACATCGCTGCTCGATTATTTGATTGGAACCAAAATCGTGTCGGGCGAAGCGGGTGGAATCACTCAGCAGATTCGAGCCTATCAAGTCAAGAAGGACGGCCGCGCAATCTCCTTTGTCGACACGCCTGGTCACGAAGCGTTTACGGAAATGAGAGCTCGTGGAGCCAACGTCACCGACATTGCAATCTTGGTTATTGCTGCCGACGACGGCATCATGCCGCAAACCGAAGAAGCGATTTCGCACGCGAAAGCTGCGGGAGTGCCGATCGTTGTAGCTGCCAACAAATGCGATCTGCCTGGTGCGGACATCAATCGGATCATGACGCAAATGACCGAATATGGTTTGACGCCAAGTGCTTGGGGTGGTGACGTAGAAGTCGTGCCTACGAGCGCCATAACCGGCGAAGGTATGGACGAGTTGTTGGAGACCGTTTTGACGGTTGCGGAAATGCACGACTACAAAGCCAATCCAAAGCGTGCGGCCATGGGTGTTTGCTTGGAAAGCGAACAAGCGTCGGACCGAGGCGTGATCGCCAAGGTCATGGTTCAAAGCGGGACATTGCGAGTTGGTGATATCGTTGTTTGCGGTTCGTCCTTCGGTCGAATCAAGGCTTTGTATGACACGATGAAACGCAACAAACAAATGACCGAAGCTGGACCATCCACTCCGATTAACATTACTGGTTTGGACAAAGCCCCGGAAGCCGGCGAACGTTTTTACGTGCTTGACGATATTGGACAGGCGCGTCAAATCGCAGCGAGCCGCGAGGTCATCGTTCGATCGCAATCGCTTTCGGGTACATCCCCCAAGGTTTCGTTTGAGACATTCCAGGAATTGCTGCAGTCGGGCAAATTGGGTGTCAAGGAAGACAAGGTTGTCCTTAACTTGATCATTCGTGCCGATGCACGCGGATCCCTGGAAGCCATTGAAAAGGAATTGACCAAACTGGACCATCCTGAGGTCGAGATCAAGATCCTGCAAAGGTCGGTTGGTGGAATATCGGCAGCAGACGTAACCCTTGCGAGCGCGTCGCAAGCGGTCATCGTCGGCTTCAACGTCATTCCAGATGAACCGGCTCGAATCCTTGCCGACGCACGAAACGTAGAAATTCGCCGGTATGACATCATCTACAATCTCGCGTTGGACATCAAGGCGCTGATCGAAGGACGGCTCAAGCCAGAGGAACGGGTCGTTGAACTCGGTCGAGCTTTGGTGAAGCAGGTCTTTACCGTATCTCGAGTTGGAACGATTGCTGGATGTTATGTTGCCCAGGGGTCAATCGAACGCGGATGCCGTATTCGAGTCAATCGCGAAGGTCGACGCATCGGTGACTATGCTCTGGATACGTTGAAGCGAGTCAAGGATGACGCAAAAGAAGTTCAACGAGGGCTGGAGTGCGGTATTCGACTTGCAGGTTTTAACGACATTAAGGTTGATGACGTTTTGGAAGCGTATCGAATTGAAGAGGTAGCTAGAACACTCGAGCTATCGAGGTCGTAAAGAGCCTCAGTCAGAAGGCTGTTGACCGCATATTTTGACCATGCTCAACAACCTATTCATCGGCAAGCCCACTTGGCGCTCGCTGAATTGCGGTCCACACCGCACACAAGTTATTTCCTTGAATTCCAGTTCGGATTTCGCATCCGGTACCATCCAGTAGATTTATGAGTGCACGCAGGTTATTAAAAGCAGGAGAAGCGATCCGGGAAGTCGTCGCTATGGCGATTTTAACGGAGATACGCGACCCTCGCGTGAAAAATATCACCGTGATCGGGGTGGAGGTTGCGCCAGACATGCGGGAAGCCAAAGTGCTGATTAGCATTATGGGTAGCGAAAGCCAGCAAGCCACGAGTTTGCGAGGTCTGCAGAATTCAGCTGGGTTTTTGCAGTCCAAAATCGCAGAACGTATCGATACGCGATACACGCCCAAGCTTAAGTTCATCGCAGATGCAGGAGTCAAAAAATCGTTGGCCGTTGCCCAAATCCTCGATCAGATTGCTCTTGAAAAGCAAAAGAGCGAATCCGCAACAGAGACTCTCGAAGATACCGAGAACCCCAACGATGTTGATGCAGTATCGCTTGATTCGAATCCTTCGCTCGGCCAACAATCTCGATCCGAAGAAGTGTAGTTTTTTGAGTATTACCGCCTTTGCCACAAGCAACATAAGACCCATATAATCGACAACATGAGCAATAGAGCCGCGAAATACGAGCAACTCCATAAGTCTTTGAAGAAGCACTTTAAGGCGTTGCCAGAACCGGGTGAGCGAAACGTTCTTGAGCACTTGATCTACGCTTGCTGCCTCGAGGATGCTAGATCCGAACAGGCAGACGAAGCGTTCGCCAAATTGCAACAAGCTTATTTCGACTGGAATGAAGTTCGAGTAACGACGGTCGTCGAACTGGGAGAAGCGTTGAGCAGCTTGCCAAACGCGACTCAGGCTGGCCACCGAATCAAGCGATGTCTTCAATCTCTTTTCGAGGCAAGATATCAATACGACATTGACGACATGAAAAAGGCGAACTTGAGCAAGGCGACAGAGGAGATTTCAGCATGGAAGGGTATTACACCGTTCGTCCTGAATTATGTTTCGCAAAATGCTTTGGGAGGGCACGCTATCCCCGCCGATTCGCTCACTTTGGAAATCATGGTCCAATGCGAAATTTTGGCGCAAGCGGAAGCCGATAAGAAGAGCCTACCCGGAGTGGAACGGGCGATTCCCAAGAACAAGGGATTTGAGTTTGCGTCTTTGTTGCATCAGTTCGCGGTCGAGTTTCATCAAACCCCAAAAAATGCCGCCGTGGTAGCCGTGTTTAAGGACCTCGGCGTTTCGCCGAAGACCAAGGCAGTCGAAAAACCTGCTCCGAAAAAAGACACTAAGGCTGCTGCGGTTGCGACGCTTGACTCGGCTCCGACCCCATCGAATACCAAATCCAAGGCTGCGGCCGCTGCTCTAGAACCCGCCAAAGGCTTGAAGAAGTCAGAAGCTCCATCGTCGACCAAGAAAACTGAGAAAGAGGTGGTTGCGACTAGCAAGCCTAAAGAGGCACCCGCCAAGTTGGAGGCGAAGTCAGAGCCAACCAAAACTCCCGAGACGAAAAAGAAAGTGGAAGCGAAGGCCGTTGCTGAAACCAAGAAGCCAGAAGTGAAGAAAACGGTAGCGAAGTCCGAAGTTAAGAAACCGGAAGAAAAGCCGGTCGCGAAAAAGTCTGAGGCAAAGCCGACGCCAAAACTACCGGAAAAGAAACCGATTGCTCCCTCAAAGGCATCCAAACCGGAGCCTACAACCAAAAAAACCGAGCCGACCAAAAGACAGCCGGAAGCAACTCCAAAGCCTTCGCCGGCGAAACCCACCATTAGTTCTAGTTCCACCAAGAAAAAGCCCCGATAAACGTTGGGTGGTGGATCTCCCCTTTTTCGAAATAAACAAAGACCCTTCGATTACTCCTCGATAGGAGCAAAATTATGGCCGGACATTCGCAGTACTCAAACATCAAACACCGCAAGGCTTTGGTCGACAGCAAACGGAGTAAACTCTGGAGCAAGCTGTCCAAAGCGATCATAGTTGCCGCAAAACTTGGGGGCGGTGATCCAGGTGGCAACGTCCGACTTCGCACTGCCATCCAAGATGCAAAAGCTGTGTCTTTGCCTCGGGAGAACATCGAACGCGCCATCAAAAAAGGGATTGGCGAAATCGATGGCGGCGATGTCGAAGAAATCCTCTACGAAGGATACGGGCCGGGTGGAGTTGCTGTTCTTTGCGACATCATGACCGATAATAGAAATCGGACCGCGCCCGAAGTCCGAAAATTGTTCGAGAAACATGGTGGGCGGCTAGGGTCCACGAACTGCGTGGCTTATCTCTTTGAACGAAAAGGAATGATCGTTATCAAGCAATCCTCGGTGGATCTAGAAAAGCTGATGGAATTAGCTCTTGAAAACGGCGCCGATGACGTTACCGAAGTAGGTAATGTCTATGAAATCGCTTGCACTCCAGATGTCTACAGTACCGTCGTTGAGGCGATCGAGGCCCAGAGTATTGAAATAGAAGTGAAGGAAGTGTCGCGAGTTCCAAGCAATTCTGTCGAAGTTGATTCAGAGACTGCGGTTGCGGTTATGAAGTTGCTCGAGCTGCTCGAGGATCACGACGATATTCAGTCGGTAGCATCCAACGTGAACTTCACCGAAGCGCAGCTGGCCTTACTTGGTTGATCTGTGAATTTTCAATGACAAACAAATCTCTTTGCATCGAACGACTGGATGCCAGCCTAGGTTCGTTCGCGAACGATATTGCATCGCTAAGGAAAAAGCTAAGTCCAGACGGTTCGGTCGTTTCAGAGCGAGGACGACAGCTGACCATGTCAGTTTTTGGCGAACCACTTTCGCCGCAGAGTGTCGTTGAGCGGATTTGCAACGACGTCAAAATACGAGGCACTGAGGCTGTACTATTCTATGCGCGAGCCTTAGACAATCCTGGCACAACCTCGGAAACACTTCGCGTCCCATCGGAAATGCTTAGCCGTGCCCACGCCAGCGCTTCGCCCGAGTTTTTGAAAACGATTCGTCGAATTCAAGCGAACGTTGCTAGCTTTCAAACGGCCATTCTTCATCAGAATGTGGTCTCACGACCAAGCCCAGGCGTGGTTTTGGAACAACGTTATGCGCCGCTACACCGAGTTGGTATTTGCGTGCCTGGGGGCGCGGCGGCCTATCCGTCGACAGTATTGATGACCGCGATTCCTGCGCAATGCGCTGGTGTAGATCAAATCGCGATTGTCGCCCCGCCGACTGCATTGGGTGCATACAACCCAGATGTGCTCGCCGTTTGTTTTGAACTGGGCATCAGCGAGGTCTACGCGGTTGGTGGAGCACAGGCGGTAGCTGCCCTGGCTTATGGAATTCCAGAAATACCTGGCGTCGACAAGGTCGTTGGACCTGGGAATTTGTTTGTAGCTTTAGCAAAGCGCTTTGTTTACGGGGATGTTGACATCGACTCCATCGCAGGCCCAAGCGAGGTGGTAGTGCTTGCGGATGAAACAACCAACCCTGACTTTGCCGCCTCGGATTTGCTCGCGCAAGCCGAGCACTCGCCGGGGGCGAGCATTGTGGTGAGTTGGGATCAGAGTGTTTTGGATCGAATTGAGCGATCGATGATCCAGCAGCTAAAAGGCCTGGAACGTGCGGAACTCACGCTTGCTTCTTTGAATGCGTTTGGAGCCATGATTCTTTGTCGCGATGAAGATCAAGCGTGCGAAGTGACTAGCCTAATTGCACCCGAGCATCTCCAAATTGCAGTAGACAATCCCCGTCGATTGTTGGCCAAGATTCGCAACTGTGGCGCGACCTTTCTTGGGCACTTTTCACCTGTAGCCTTGGGGGACTATGCGGCGGGTCCGTCGCACGTATTACCAACTGGAGGCACGGCGCGTTGGGCTTCAGGACTATCGTCGAATCATTTCCTGCGCTCGAGTAGCGTCATCGAATTCGATCAGAATGCGCTGAAAGAGATCGCGGCGGAAGTAGCCCTTTTGGCAGACAAAGAAGGACTCACAGCACATAAGAATAGTGTGCTGATGCGATAGGTGTTTCGCGTGTGGCACGTCCCTCTTCCTCGTAGCGCTGAGAAACATTTCCGTCCGATCGGAGCTTGCCTCCGACGGACGCCGTTTTGGCGTACTAAAATGCGGCACTGACCTTAAATAACCGCACTCCGCTCCCGCCTCGACCGCCTTACGCGGTCGTATATATATATA
>JANMHA010000212.1:0-20961 GCA_031374925.1 Pirellula sp.
GGGTAACGGATCGCGTTTCTTTCGGGAACCATGCTTTACGAATACTCGTTTCGATTCCTCGATTGCCGATGCTGTGTGCCTAATCGCAAAGATCTTTTCTTGTGCAGACTTGGTTGCCTTTCGATGATCCACGATCGGGAATGGGTAATCGCGACCTACTATGCAACCTACTTGTGACTGGATATCCGTCGGCATAAGGTGTGGCTCGGGTAAGTACTTGTCCGGAACTTGAGAAAGTTCCGGAACATATTTCCGTATAAACACTCCTGTCGGGTCATGATCGATCACTTGTTTCGCGGGTGAATAAATGCGAATCGTGTTGATGCCTGTTGTACCCGACTGCATCTGGCATTGCGAAAAGTGAATACCGGGCTCGAAATCAAGAAAATGCTTGGCGAGGTGAATGGCGGTTGGTCGCCAATGCAGCCATAGATGATTGGATGCGAACGACATCAACATGGCTCGCATTCGAAAATTGATCCAACTGGTCTCTTGAAGCGCTCGCATGCACGCATCGATCATTGGATAGCCGGTCTTGCCTGTTGTCCACGCTTCGAATCGTTCTTGATTGAAGTCATTCTCTCGCAAGCCGTCGTAAACGCGACTGATGTTCTGAAATTCGAGCTCTGGCTCGTCCTCCAGCTTTTGCATAAAATGACAATGCCAAGCCAGCCTGGACGAGAACGAATGGAGTGAACCCAACCAACGCGAGTCAAGCGATCCGGCAGGGGCTTCTCGAATCTCTTGCTGCCTAGCTACTAATCGTTGATGAGCAGATTTCATGGACATACAGCCCCATGCAAAATAGGGACTCAATCGACTGCAGTCCTCCGTAGCACTTACGGGGCTCGACATTCCTTTTCGGTAATTGACTCCGCGAACCTTCAAGAAGGACTCAAGCGTTTCATTCGCCTTTGACTCGCCACCGACTTGCAGGTTTGTCTTTTGTGTCGGTGGCAGGCCAAGCTCTTCAGCTTCGGGCATTCGCCCCCAATCGAAGTCGTTTGGCAGAACCATACGAGTCGATGTGGGGGCGATTAACGCATTCATCCGCTTCTGCCAATGCTGCGCCCATCCATTGCGATCTTTAAGGGGCCGGACGACCCCGTTTTGAGAAAACTGCATCCACGGGATCCCAATTTGCCGAGCCCATTTCGCTACGCGCCTGTCTCGATAGTAGGTGAAGCCGTTTCCCGTTTCTTCGTGAGAGTAGAGGCCAGCGATGTCGGCAGTCCTCGCAATCTCGATAAAAACCTCGGGTAACTCGCCAATGCGAATCGCCAGCCGCCCTCCAATCTTGCTAAGGCGACTGGAGAGATCCTGGAGCGATTCCACGATGAAATCAAAATGGGAACGGTCCATCTCAGGCATGGCCCAGAGCTTGGGCTCGAAACCATACAGAACAACAGTCGGTCCAGTTTGACAAGCCTCAAAAATAGGTCGGTGGTCGTCCAATCGCAGGTCACGTTTGAGCCAAACCAGTTGAATCGTAGCTCGCGGCACCCTAAACCTCCTCTTTGGAAGCAAGCGATTTGTCCGGTTGGTTCCTGATACCAGACCGACGACATCGCTCGCTACAATATTTCACTTGCTCCCAAACTCTTTCCCACTTTTTACGCCAAGCGAATGGGCGATCACAAACGACGCATTTTTTCGTTGGCAAATTCGATTTCGAACGGTTCACAGAGGTTGGTTTGGTTAACGAGACGAACCTGATAAAGCACCTTGATTGACCGCAAGGGGCCATCCCATTCAACACTAATCACAAGAAATATTGCTGTACAATGCCAGAGGGAAATACCGTTCATCGCCTTGCAAGTGACCATTCCAAATGGCTCGCTGGCCAACGACTGAAGGTTAGTTCACCTCAAGGTCGATTCGAGGATGGCTCACAGGTGCTGTCCGGCAAATGTCTTCAATCGGTCGAGGCCCACGGCAAGCATCTTTACTATAGGTTTTCAAGCGAACTTGTCCTGCATGTCCACCTTGGGTTGTATGGCAAGTTTCGATTGCACCAGTCTCCTCCACCAGAACCTCGTGGTGCAGTTCGAGTTCGATTCGTTGGCAAAAATCACACGTTGGACCTGAATGGCCCGAATCAGTGTGAAATCCTCAACTCGAAACAGGCTCTTGACTCCAAGTCAAAGCTAGGAGAGGACCCACTTCGTTCCGATGCCGATCCAGAGCGAGTATGGGCTCGCATGCAGAAGAGCAAGAAGCCTATTGGGCAGCTATTACTCGACCAATCGATCATTGCCGGAATAGGGAACATCTATCGAGCCGAGATCCTTTTTTTGTTGCGAATCCATCCTTCGCGACCGAGTTGTACCTTGACTCGCGGCGAGTTTGATGAGCTGTGGAAAACAACCCTTCGATTGCTCGCAGTGGGCGTGAAGTATAACCGCATTATCACAGTCGCTCGCGACGAAACAGACAAGCCGCTAAGCCGACTGAGTTCCGACGAGCGGCTTTTGATTTACAAGAAAGGCCGATGCCCACTGTGCACATCGAAGACAGAGACGTGGTTACTTGGCAATAGGCAAATGTTCGCCTGTTCGGTTTGCCAGGTTTAAGAGTTGCTGACACCATGAACTACGCCCGACCTGACAGTCGATCGTCGGGTCGACCTTTAGAATCTCTTACCACATCGGCATAGCTTGGAGAACAGCAGCAGGGAAGTGGGGCTTTGCACCATCCTATAATAGATCGTTCTTACAGTCTTGCACGCGGACTCGTTCAGATTTCCTGGAGTTGCGGTGCAAGTAAACAGAACAAGGAAATGTTCAATGTTAGATATTGTTGACACAGCGGTTGGTGCGGGTTCATTTAAGACTCTTGCTGCCGCACTTGGTGCTGCTGGCTTGGTAGAAACGCTGAAGAGCACTGGCCCTTTTACTGTGTTTGCTCCTACGGATGAAGCGTTTGCGAAATTACCGGTTGGAACTGTAGAAAGTCTGCTCTTGCCCGAGAACAAGGGCAAGTTGGTGGGTATCCTGACGCATCATGTGGTCGCTGGTAAGGTGACCGCGGCCGATGTGATGAAGCTGACGACCGCCACAACTGTTGCTAGCAAGCCGATAAAGATTGCAGTTAAGGAAGGCAAGGTCATGATTGACGATGCAACCGTTATCACAGCGGATATTCATTGCACTAACGGCGTTGTGCACGTTGTCGATTCGGTAATCTTGCCCAGTTAACTGGTTGGCAAAGCCAAAAAAAAGTGCATCGTATCCACAAGTCACATAGATTTCTTTTTTTCAACATCGATCCAAATTTTGGGTTGATGTTGAAACTTCAAAACACTTTTCCTGACAGGCAAGCACATGAATGCTTCACAACTCAAGTCACTTTCTACGCTCTGCTTTTTTCTAGGATTCGCGTCCATTATTGGCTCAATCGCCATCTGGATGTTAACTGGCGGTGACGGTGCTGAGTCAAAAGCGCATGCCGAGCGGTTCGGGATCTTTGTTGGCCTGTGGGCACCTACCTTTTTCGCGCTCTCCGGCAGACTTGAACAGTCCTCTCGCATTGGCAAGCCATAGGGCAAGCGACTGGTTGAAACCTTCCAGTTGCGTCTGTGGGCTAATCGATCTACGTCTGAGGAATAGATGAATCCCTATTTCCCAAATCTACGAAGACAGTTTGAGCGAAACGATCATTGCCTCAAGAACCCTTTTGATCAGGGCATCGAAAGCGATCCACTTCAGAATCTCGAAGCGCGACGTGTTTGGTCTTTCGCCCAGCAGTTCGGGCTCGCCAAAGTCGAAATGACGATGGCTTCATTTCGGCCCGCATAAGCTTGATCACGTCACCTGGCGTCAGGCCAAACTGGGTTTGAATCGCATCGAATGCGGTTCGATCCTCCCAGGCCATTTGAATGATGCGGTCGATGTCTGCAGGTGTAAGTGGCATGGTCTTATACTCGAAGGATTTGATCGTCGGCGATGACCCAGGTTTGATCCGAATTGCTTGTTTGTATGACTTTCGTTCCGGTGAATTCACCGATCGCCGGCAAAACGAATTGCCGATTGGATAACCAAAAGCAGGCTAATTTCCCGACGGAGTCCATTTTGGAGGCAAAGCAGTAAGCGGGGTGAAGGTGACCACACATCAGTAGTTTAGTCGATGGGCTAGGGGCTTGAGGAAGATGAGAAACGGAAATGCAACCGATCGAAGCACCCGAGTCCAGGATTTCGATTGGCCAACCCTTAGTTAATGCGGGAACTCCTTTATCGTGATTTCCGAGAACGAGTGTAAATCGCAATTGCTCGTGCGCTGAAAAAAACGCATCCAACGATTCTCGGATACCTTGCGAAATCGAAGATCGTGCATGGAACATGTCGCCGAGCAATACCAGTCGTGACGCTTGACATTCGGAGATCATTTGGGCGATTGTCGCCAGTGTACCCTCAGTGCCTCCGCGAGGTAAAGCAATCCCTTGGCTGCGAAACGTTGCTTCTTTGCCGAAGTGAGTATCCGCAATGAATAGTGTTTGTTGCTCGGGCCAGTAAAGTCCTTTCTTTGCAAGCAATCGGAAATCGAGCCCTTCGATTGAAACCGCAAGCGACGAATGGCCAGTATGTTCGATTGTTGATGTGGCGATAGGAAAAGGTTGGGGCATTTTTGGATGTATGGATGGGCAGCGGAGAACGTTCTGAGAGTGGCATAAACTTCCAGCCTGTGGTAAGTGCTCTTTCGCAGGCTGGAAGCCTATGCCACCTCTTCCCCAGCTGCGGTCTCAAGTGCCTTTTGCATGCGAGCAACGCGTTCGACTAAAGTCTCGCTGCTCACTCGTTCTCTCAACTTATCAACCAATAGCGAAAACGCCAGGGGCGTTACTTTCGGTGGGTACATCATCTGTATCTTGCCTTCCTGCATACGCTTCAGTGCGCGACTTAGCCGATTCCATTCTAGCTGTTGCTCAAGTACCTCACGGCGACATTGCTCTAGCAACAAATTTCCAGGATCGTGTTCGCTGAAGGCATCAAAAAACAGATTGCTGCTAGCTTGGATGTGGCTGGTGCTCTTGCGCTGCCCGGGCAAGCCAGCTTGAATTAAACCGGAAACCCTCGCAATTTGGCGAAACTGCCGCTTCGCCATTTCGGTCGCGTTCATGCTCTGGCGAATATCGTCCTCAAGTCGATCCGTCGAAAACAGGCCCTCGGCGATGGCTTTCTCAATTGGGATAGCTTGAGGTGACTGCAACACAATGCCGTGGTCGTTGCATGCCATACTCATGGTGGTTCGCTGCTGTCGCGTCAAGCGGTATGCCAACACCGAAGCCATCCCCTCGTGCACCAAGCGTCCCTCAAACGGGAACAAGAACACCTGGTACCCAGACCGCTCGCGAATCACTTCGATCAAAAGCTCATCGGTTCTCGGCAAGAGGCTCCAGCGTTGTTGAAGTTCGAATAGACCCTTCAACGATCTCATCTCGGGACCTTTCAAGTTTCCGTCGGATGCTTCGTGAATCTTTTCACGCAGGGCAGCGCTCAATTCGCTCGATAGTGGCATGCGTCCACCCATCCAACGCGGAACTGCATCGGGTGTGCCCTTGGATCGTTTTACGTACGCGACATTGTCTCGGACGATCACCAGCTCAACCAGTTTGCCTGCGAACAGAAATCGGTCTCCTTGTTTGAGCTTTGAGATAAAGCTTTCTTCGACACTTCCCATTGTGCTACCGCTCATGTATTTAACCTTCATCGCGGTATCGGAAACGATTGTGCCAATGTTTAGACGGTGCAGAGTCATCACGCGACGCATCGATACTTGATACCGAACATTTTCGACTTGGACACGATGGAACTCGGGGTAGGCGCCAAGTGAGCTGCCGCCGTGAACGATGAAATCGAGCAGCCATTGCCATTCGGCATCGGTCAGAGATTGAAACGCTTGGGTTGTTCTGACTTCGTGAAGCAGATCTTCGGCAATAAACCCTCCACCGATCGCAATCGTGACAGCGTGTTGTACCAGGACATCCAATGGCTTATTGAGAAGCGGTCGAGCTTCCATCTCGCCATGTTGGATCGCGTCCTTGGCGGCGGCTAGCTCGATCAACTCCAACGCATTCGTCGGCACAAAAACCAGTCGACTCTCAGCTCCGGGCTGATGCCCGCTGCGGCCTGCACGCTGAAGCAAGCGAGCGGAACCTTTGGGGCTGCCAACTTGAAGAACTAGATCGACGGCTGAAAAATCGACTCCTAGGTCAAGACTACTCGTGCAGACAACCGCCCTTAGCTTGCCGTATCGCAATCCGTTTTCCACCCAGTCTCTAACGCTCGTATCCAGTGAGCCATGGTGAACTGCGATCTGCCCCGCCCAATCGGGTCGGTTTTGCAACAAGTGCTGGTACCAAATCTCCGTTTGCGATCGGGTATTGGCAAAGACGAGTGCACTTTTTACATCCTCGATTTCTTTGGCAGCTTGAGGGACCATGCGAGACCCAATGTGCCCGGACCAGGGGAACCGTTCCATCTGGTCAGGAATCAACGAATCGAGTCGCAATCGCTTTTTGGTTGTGCCCTGGATGATCTTCCAAGGATGCGTTGATTCGCAGCCAACGAGTGCTTCGGCAGCCTCGGTGAGGTTTCCAAGTGTTGCGGACAAGCCCCAAGTTCGAAGGGAAGGGTTGAGTTTGCGAAGTCGCGCCAACGCCAGCTCGACTTGAACACCTCGTTTGCTTCCAAGCAGTTCGTGCCATTCATCTACGATGACTCCTTCTACGGCACTCAACTGCGGTTGCAAGGCGGCATGTGTAAGGAGCAAGCAAAGACTCTCGGGTGTGGTAATCAACGCCGTCGGCAATCGCTTAAGCTGTTTCGCTTTGATGCTGGCGCTACTATCGCCGGTACGAGATTCCAAGAGCCACGGTACTCCCATGAACTCAAGGGGAGCTCGGAGAGCATTTTCTGTATCGGCCGCTAGAGCGCGAAGCGGTGTGATCCATAGGAGGCGAAGAGCCGGCGGATTCTTCGGATTCCACTCGCTTCTATTTTTGTGCCGTTTAAGCCACTCCAAAATTGGCCCAAGCCAAACGGCTAACGTCTTTCCGGTGCCGGTGGCAGAATGAACCAGACCGCTATCTCCTTCGGCGTAGGCTTTCCACGTATCCCGCTGAAAACGAAAGGGTTTTTGTTCCCTGCTGGCAAAGAATCCAAGGATGGTTTGTAGGGGTGTGGGGTTCGTCAATTTGCTTCGGGCATTTTGTAAATGTTTTCTCGTGCCAGCGGTACTAGCCGACATCTGGATTCGACATTCCTTGTTCGGTGTTCAATATTCAACGGAAGCCGAAAGGTAGTGCCATATGGTCAGCGCACTAGGAGCAAAAAAGAATGCTATTCGAGTAACACTATTCCAGCTTCGGTAACAAATCCATAAGCTCGGCGAGCGTATTCGCGTCCTCGGGTTTTTTATCTTGCCTCCAGCGAACGATTCTGGGAAACCGCGTCGCAAGTCCGCTTTTGTGGCGCGAACTACGCTGTAAACCCTCAAAAGCGATCTCCATGACTAGTGCTGGTGCGACGCTTCGTACTGGACCAAAAGATTCGCGTGTGTTCTGCCGGACATATTTATCCACCTCTTTGATTTCGGAATCATCGAGTCCACTATAGGCCTTTGCAAAGGGGACCAATGTGCCACCCTCCCAGAGCGCGAACGTATAGTCCGTATAAAGCCCCGATCGTTTTCCATGTCCTTTTTGTGCATAGATGAGAACGGCATCGATCGTGTACGGCGATATCTTCCATTTCCACCAAACGCCACGAACGCGTCCCACTTCGTAGCTTGCATCCAAACGCTTCAGCATTAGTCCTTCGGCGTTCGTCTCGCGGCTTCGGTCGCGGATTTTTGTCCATTCGCCCCAAGAAGTTCCTGGGAGAAGCTGCGTGCGACCTAGGTTCGGATGATCGATGGTCGATAGCAAGCGGTCGAGTCGCCGCCTGCGTTCCGAGAACGGCCGGGATCGAATATCTTCGCCGGCGTCTTGGAGAAGATCAAATGCTTGGAAGATGACAGGAACCTCTTTCAACAGTTTGTTGCTTACTGTCTTTCGCCCAATACGCTTTTGAAGGTTGGCGAAAGGAAGCACTTGATTCTCGCCAAGGGAAGCCAAGATCTCTCCATCAAGAACTGTGCCATCGGGCAAGAGCTGTGCTGCCGATTCGATCTCTGGCCAACGGTTTTCCATAAGGTCTTCGCCTCGCGACCAAATAAACACCTGTTCATTGCGTCGAATAACTTGGCCACGTATTCCGTCCCACTTCCATTCCGCAGCAAAGTCTGTTGCGTGTCCGATGCTTTCAGGGCCAAGTTCATGATCGATCGGATGTGCCAGGCAAAATGGAAACGGCTGGCTAGCGATCGTGTCTTGCACCTCCTTCGAGATCAGGTTTTCGAAGAACGACGCGGTAGGTTTCCAAGTTCCCATAAGTCGATGCGAGATAACATCGGACGATACACCAGCATGTTCTGCAATAGCGCGAGTCACAATGGATTTGCTCACGCCAACCCGGAACGCTCCCGTAATCAATTTCAAGATCACCAACCGTACATGAGTAGGTGATTGTTTCCAAATCGCAATAACGGAGTCGCGTTGTTCGGTTTCTTCCTTCGCACGAAGCGGAATCAAGCGTTGTTCGACCCAGTGAGCTAGAGAGAAATCATCCTCCATTTCGCCGGGCGGCACAATTAATGTCAACGTTTCTGCTAAATCGCCTACCGAATGATAGGACTCTTCGAAAAGCCATTGTGGAATGTTCGCTTCTTCGGCCGCCCATGCGCGAAGTAGTTTGGTCGGCACCAATTGCCTGAGCTTGTATCCGCAGAGGAAGTAAGTCGCCCAGGCAGCGTCGGCGTGGCTTGCATTGCGAAAATAACGCACCAGCGCGGCAAGCTTTTCGTTGGTTTTGGTAGTCCGATCAGTCGCATCGAACAGGGCTGCAAATCGTATCATAGTTTGTTTGCCTCTCCCGATATTGGATCGATGTTGTCGTTGGTGTTTTCATCCGTAGCATCTTCATCCCCTTCGTTCCGGCCACGTGAATCGAGTACTCTCGCATCGCGTCCCTGTTCGACGAGATAGCGAGCGACCGAAGCGGTATAGCCATGCGTCAACCAAACCGTCTCGGGATTGCATGCATCGATTGCAGTCAATAGAGATGGCCAGTCGACATGGTCACTTAGGACAAAGCCTCGGTCAACGGATTGGCGTCGGCGAGCTCCACGCACCGCCATCCAGCCGCTCGCCATGGCTGTACTGCAACGACCGAATTTCTTCATCCACGGTGTTCCGTGAACACTGGGTACCGCAACAACCATGGCTCCTCGCCAATCGTGATTTCCCAGTACCGAACCTACATACGTTGTTTCTGGAAGTGCGATACCCGTCCGACGATAAGCTTCGTTTCCCTTCTCGACAGCTCCATGGCAATAGATTCTGCCGATGGTCGGATCGAGTCCTGCGAGCAATCGTTGGCTCTTGCCGATAGCGTATCCGTAGAGCAAGCCACACTTGCCCTCGTCACCGCACTCGCGCCACCAATGGTTAATAGCATGGAAGACACTCTCTTGAGATGGCCAGCGATAGATGGGTAACCCAAACGTGGATTCGCTAATCATCCAGTGGCATCGTACAGGCTGCCAGGCTTCGCATGTCGGATCCGTTCCAAGTTTATAGTCGCCGGTGATCAACCCAACTTGGCCCTGATACTCAAGCCGGATTTGGGCCGAGCCTAGAATGTGCCCCGCAGGGTGAAAGCTGACTTGAACCCCGCCAACGGTCAGCGTTTCGCCATAGGGGAGAAATCGGAATTCCGCATCGGGGCTCATTCTCAGTCGCAGCAAATGTTCGCAAGGCTTTGCGGCGAGATACTTTTGGCAACCCCATCGAGCGTGATCTGAGTGCGCATGGGTAACCACGGCGCGAGCGACGGGCGAATGGGGATCGATGTGGAAATCACCAGGAATACAGCGCAACCCTTGTGGTGTGGATTCCAGAATTTTCCTCATGGATAAGCTTCCATTTGTTTTTTGAGGCGTTCCGCTACTATTTCCAGCGGCAAAGAACTAATCCTCGCGCTAACGAGAACGCGGGATACAAACTCAGCAAAACAACCATGGCTAGAAGGTTACCACCGATCAAATCCCAATCGAAACGATCTCGACCTCGACTCGTTTGCCAAACGGCGTAAAGCAAAAAGAACACTTGCGCTGCAAGAACGGATTGAACAACGCGTACGGAAGAACGTTTCAAGCCGCATATTCGAATCAGCCATGCAACAATCGGCAACATCTGAATGGCGTGCAGCGCAACCCCGTGTGGGAATTTCAAAACACCTGCCCTTCCCCAGAGTTCGTACGAACGTCCTGCAGAAAGACTTACTTCACCTAAGACAGAAGTTGCAATACCTAATAAGCATGAAAGCGCGAGCAAACCCATCCCTCCTCGGATTGCGATGGCCATTGCAGGATCGACCGATCGCAGCCAACGAGTTCGCCAAGTCAAATAGAAAATTCCGCCTGTCACGAACAGGATCAAACCAAGCATTGTAATCTCAATCGTCGCATTAGCGATTGTCGAGTGGTTGAAGTGCGACGCTACGCCGCGCCAGGCTTGCAATGTGATGAGCGCCACTTCGATGAAAAGAGAAATCGAAATCGCATTGATAAGCAATCGATCGAATCTCTTTGGGCTCAGTTGAGTCATTAGCCAAGCGAGCGACCACATCGTCATGCCGCCGGAGATACCAAAGAGTGCGGGTTTGCGAAGTGAGAGCGGACCGTGCCACGTTGTTCCAATGACCCCGAGTATTGCTAGATGGATACAACCGCTGGCAAGTAGCGTTGCTGCCACCATCATTCCGAAACGAGAGGCGACTGGGGTTGGACGCCCATGTTCAGCCAATGCCCGAACAGACGATTGGTCATTGAGATTTCTTGTCATACTCACCTGGTATGGTTGGAGCCTTACTCGCCTCGAGATCCATTGGCTTTGAGAACTTCTCCAGGCCTTCGGTCAAGATTCGAATGTTCCTAAACCGAATCGCGCTCTCGGTCGCTTTGGGATTGTTGCCTACAGAGTGTATCTTGAACGCGATATAGCCTTCTTGATATTTGTCATCAATGAGATTGCAAGTGGGAACATCGTTAACCCATACCTTGATGGAAGGCCCGATGCACTCTATTCGAAATCGAGCCCACTCGTTGAACTTAAACGCGTTTCGTCCCGCTGCATTGTCCTTGAGATCAAACAACCATCTCCATCCATTTCCGTAATCATCGAAAACCCCGCCGGTCCAGGCGCGTTTCGTATTATCGATCTTCACTTGATACCCGTTCAGCCTGACGGAGGCGTTGGCTGGTGCATCGGAACAACGCAACAGGATGCCGCTGTTGAAATCCGGATCGTCGTTGACCTCCAATTGCAAGACAAAATCGCCGTACCTCTTTTCGGTCGTAACAAACGTATGCTCGACCGTGTTGATGCGTTGTCGCAACACCATTGCACCGCCCTCAACAACGGCTGGCGCAGGATCGCGCGGAGCGACTACTTTCCAACCGGCGAGACTCGAACCATTAAACACTGACTGCCACGGTTCATCTTCTGCGGCACGGACGGCCCAAGCAAAAGAGGAGACTATCGCACAGCATGCGAACAACTTCAGGTAAGATCTAAAAAGCTTTGTCATGGTTACGCATTGAACAGTTAGCGGCACGGAAACCCGTAGAAACATCGAGCATCATTGTACCCAAGATCTTGAGTTCGCTGGCAGAGCGTGCCGTGGCATTAAGGCATCGCAGTTTAGGGAGACGCTGGTAGCCTACGCCACAGTTCACCCAGTATCAACACTTCCTTGTTCATCGAGAACACGCTTTAGTGCAGAATCGCGTTCGGCAAGCCACTGGCTAGCGAATTGCAGTCGTCTTGGCGTGAGCGTGAGAATTGCTTTTGTTCTAGCCATGAAGCTTCTCTAGAAAGCGATCCGCTGTACTTCGGTGATGATCGAGTTTTGCACCCATCCGGTCAAGCTGCCCCACCATGACTCGCAGCGTGGATTCGCACTCAAGAACTCACGTTGGCGATCTATGAATCGCCAATAAAGAGCGTCCCAAACTTCGCACCAATCTCATTGAGCAAGAGTCCTAATCGTTTACGCTGCTGCATGAAAAAATCGGTAAATCGATAGTGGTCTCGTTTTTCCGCCCATGCGAGAAACACACATCGAAGCGTTCCGTGCATAAAAGCATTGTCGGCACTCGATGTAGGAGTGCACTCGTTGTTTTGCGATCGGAAGTCGAAGACAAACTCATCGAGCGCCTACTTGGAGGCGGATGATTTGTAGGGAACAAATCCGTTTTTACTTTCGAGCGATGCCAGTAGATCTTTTGAATCTCGAACGTCCGAGAGACAACTTAAAATCAACTTGCGTTCATCGCCTGAAAAACTTCCGCTGGAATAGACGCTAATGAATGGGACTTCTTCGCTTTCACCGACGATTTTCAACGCACCTTGGTCGATTGTGCCGCAGCCCGTTAGCAGTCGTTCCGCGTAGCTGCTGATGACTCCGACTACTTTCTTCTCGTTTGATCCTTCAACCAACTTGCGAGCAGCAATTGAGCATGTCTCGCATGTTTCTTCCCCAGAAGTGTCGATTTCAAGCTCCTTCAATTTTGCCTTGGGAGCGGACGATTTTTCATCGCATTTTTCTGGTCCCCAAAGCACGTGGTAACCTTCAAGGTCCAGCAGGCTGGCAGCCGGGTTGTCGCGTCGGACCACAAACATGCCACGTTGATTTACGCTTCCGTTGGCGTCAGAAAGTTGAGCCATTGGTTTTACGTCGAGTTTCAACTTTGTTGAGTCGAATCGAATAACCGAATCTTTGCCAATGAAAAGGATTTTATTCCCCACCCCATGCTCTTTCATGGCTTTTTCGATTGAATCGCCCCATACGACACGAACGGATTTCCTCAATTGGATCTGCAGGAAATCAGCCAGCCTTTCGTATTTGCGTTGCGCATAGCCTTGGACGCAACTGCATGCCAGCGGCAATGCCAATGGGTCCGTAACCACCAATGTGATTTCTGCATTGCTTGGACCATACGGTTCAATTGCAAATGCCGATAAGCAATTTGAAGCGATGGGTATGGACGCAATCCCGAGCAAGACCGTTCTTCTACTGATGGTTATCATAGCATTCCTTCGAAATCACGCTTGGCCACCCAATTGGGCTGTTCCCGCCGTCAAAGTCCAGACAATTCTGACTTGCCCAAATTCACGCAGCCCGACTCACTTAAACAATCTAATGATTATTCTGGCGTTAAGCAAGCGGAATGCCCCTCATCGATGCGTTGTGTTTCATCGAAAAGGACATGGGAACGATGCACGGCTTTTGACTTTGAGTGACACCAGACCGAAGCTTCTAGTTGCATTCGTCTAAGCTGCATGGATAGAATAATATCAGACGTCCAGTTTTGATTGGGTAACCAATTGCGACGCTCCTCGCTGCTGAATGCAAACTGCTGAATGCAAAACGTGGTGGCGCTGGTCGAAAAGTGCCCAAATTCCTGAAATATCATTGGCTCCGATCCGCGGTCATCGAGAACGAAATGACACAAGTGCTTTTTTTGGTTCTGCTTTGCTGTCAAACGAGCGAAGGGTCTGATGATGCTGGCCTGTTTGCCAAGGCTCTCTGGTTTCTTCATGCTTTTGGTGAACCTATTTGTTCTCATCCACAGAGCGATCAGTATGTCAAAGGCGTTTTGGCAAAAGCCTTCGCAAATGACCGGGAGATTTCGATAAGCGAACTCGCCGGGCTAATTAGCGCAACAAAATTTGCCGAGTTTGCTGGCATGGATACTAAGCTTACTGAGAAAGAAATTGAACAAGCTCTCGCTGCGCAAATCCCCGAGTCGCGTGTGCGTTTGAACCATGAGCTTCGAAAGCACGCAGAGCTGCTGACGACTTCATTCGATATGATCGATCGGGACCATATTCCGGGGATCGAAAAGCTTGCCGAGTGGATTGCTGAACAGTGGCAGCCAAAGAGTTCGCTTCATGTATTAACGACATGTACGGGAAATTCACGCCGAAGCATTCTTGGCGCCACGATGGGGAACTTCGCTGCTGCATACTACGGGTTTGATAATGTCCACTTTTATTCTGGTGGAACGCTACCTTCTGCTTTCAACAAGCGAACAATTGCAACCCTAATGGAAATTGGATTTCAAATTGAGCCGACTGGACAAGAAGCGGATAGAGGGAATGCGAAAACTCCCAACCCAATTTACCGGGTGGTCTGGGGAAAGGACCTGGAGTCGCTGGAGTTCTCAAAGATGTTTAAAGACAAAACGAATCCTCAATCAGGATTCGCAGTCATCCTTGTTTGTTCAGAAGCGGACGCGGAATGCCAAACCGTGCCCGGAGCCGCGATGCGTCTGTCGATGACCTTTATTGATCCAAAGCTTTACGATGACGGAAACCTCGAGACAAAGAAATATGCAGAACGTCGAGATGATATTGGCAGAACGTTTTTGGCGGTGATGGCAAACGCTCGTCACAGGATTCAAGAAAGAGAAGCAAAAACCAAGTAAATCATGTGCTCATTTCGAGCCAAAAACAATTAAAACAAAATAGGTAATCGCTGCGATCACTCCGCCGCATGGCAAAGTGATTATCCAGGCCAAGAGTATCTCCGAAACTTTGCCCCATTTTGCTTGATGGGTGCTTGCCCCCATTCCTAAGAGCGAACCCACGCTCACATGGGTTGTGCTAACAGGTAGGCTATGAAAGCTCGCTGTGGTCACGAGAACTGCGGTAACCAAGTTTGCGGAAAACCCCTGTCCAGGCGTCATGCCGGTGACTTTCTTTCCTAGTGTTTCCCCAACCTTTCTCGCATCAACCAAACCTCCTATCGCGATGATGATACCGATCAATAGAACCGCGT
Organism: Pirellula sp.; assembly: GCA_031374925.1. GTDB lineage: Bacteria > Planctomycetota > Planctomycetia > Pirellulales > Pirellulaceae > JBKCUI01. The sequence continues at coordinate 14,943 of JANMHA010000212.1, forward strand.
ATCGAGTTTGCAACTGTGGCACGATCAAAAGTAGGGCAGCCATCTTTGGCGTGTCATTCAGGCCTCGTGCGAAGCTCGCAGCCCCAGCGGAGGAGAAATGAGCAACATCGAGATATTTGTTGCGTTGATCGGGTGCGAGATGCAATGATTTGAGAAGCCAATAAACAGATCCACCCAGCAGAATGGCAATAATAGGACTGAAAAAAAGCGGGTAGAAGAAGTTTTTCCCGAGGGCTCCAAAATGAACTTGATCTCCAGCTCCCGCAAGGCCAGCCCCTAGGAGTGCACCCACCAAAGCATGAGTAGTTGAAACCGGGAACCCTAAACGCGTTGCAAAAAAGCTCGTCAAGGCGGCTCCCGTTGCAACGGCGGAAGTAAAACTCGGAGATTGCAGAAGTTCGTCGCCAACCAGACCTTTTCCGCTGAATTTTGTGATCAACCCTTCGGCTAAGAATACCGCTGCGATCGAGCCAGCGAATGTGGTCGCGGTTCCCCACCAAATCGCAACCTTCAATGATGTTGTGCCACTGCCATAGAGCGATGCAACGCCTTTGCTATTCGCGTTGGCTCCGTTGGTGAAGGCAACAAATCCAATGGCCAGAACCAAGAACACAAGCAGCACGTTAAACCTATTTCGCTTTGTTCACTTTGGTCTCCACAGGATACTTCTTGAGCGAAGCGTATTCCTTCCAGGAACCTTCATACAGTCGTACTTTTGGATAACCTGCAACATGTGCAAGATAAAATCGCAGAAGACTACCTTCACGCGATGTTCCGCAATAGACGATGATCTCTTTGTCTTTAGTTAGTCCCGCACTGTTAAGTTCTGCTTGCGACTTTTCCAAGGGGATGAATTTGTGGGTATTGTCCTTCTCCATCAACCTTGCCCAGTGAAAACTGATTGCACCGGGAATATGTCCTTTTCGAAGCCAAACATCATCGTCCCCAACATATTCGTTGTGTGGTCTCGCATCGACGAGCACGACATTTGGCTGATCCTTTTTAGAAAGCAGTTCTTCGACACCAATGGCATTGAACTTCTTCGCATTTTCGGGGAGCTTCCCAAGTGGATTCCCAAAATATTCCTGTGTTACCGGCAACTTTAGTTTTTGCCACTCGGCTAGTCCGCCATCCACGATACGAATGTCGTCAACGCCAAATTTTTCGAGAACGTAAGCGACCATGCTCGCGCTAAGGATTTCATCGTTGGGGAGCTTGTCGCCAGTCGCATAGATTAAGTGTGTTCGGCTGCGATCGACGCCCGCGCGAACAAGCAATTCCTTGGTTAGATCATCTGGCAGATACTGAACCGGCACGCCTAGGTCGGTTCCTCGAAGTGTGTCGAAATTGAGATGGTGGGCCGTAGGAAGATGTCCGCGAAAGTAGTCCTTGTACCCGCCTCGCGTATCAATCACGATTGGGCGTTGGGGTGCGTTCGGATTTTCGATCAATCGCTGAGCATCTGCACACGAGATGGTCGTAATCTCGGCCGTTGCAGATTTCCCCGTGGCAACCATGAACGCGATCGTTACGATGAACAAAAGTGATCTCATTTGCTATCCACCAATTTGTCGTTTTTTCAAGATTTTGCATCGGACTCGACGCCGCTCCATTCTGACATTCTTATGACTATTGTACATTCAAATGGGCGCGTTGAACAGGAGGGAGCGAAGCATCGCGGTTGTAGACTGCGATGCCAGACTAAATAGGATTATGACCAATAAGGCGAACGGCAGAGCAAAAACAACCTGCCAAGGGTTTCAATGGGAGAGCGAGGCCCTTGCCGAGCTTGGCGTTGGTTCGGCAGGAGCCTCTCCCTACCGGTATAATTAATGCTGCCGCTCGCCCAAACGAGAGAATTGTTTGTTGTCTTTGTAGACCTCCGCGCTTGGGGGCGAATTGGGGCGATTGGGGCGGCTGCATTCGCCATATCCGCGACTCTTCTTGGACGCAACCGGTTGTCAGTCTGGCGTGGCCGACTCTGCTGGCGTCGGATCGGATGCTAGGAGCATCCGCCAGTGCGGATCACCTAAAAACTCGTTGGCGATACGCGTGCCATTGGGATTTGGTTTGGCCCCATAGTTCGACAGCTTGGTGACTATATGGCTCCGGAAGCCGAGTAGGCTTGAGGATTTCCGATCCCAATCGCTTCGCCAGGCCCTGTGACTCGAGATTGTCCGGTGCGATGGTGTGGACAACATGTGGCCAGCCTAGATGATCAAATACATAGTCTATGCAGGCAGCGGCTGCTTCTTGCGCAAAACCTTTTCGCGTGAATCGAGAGATTAGTCCCCACCCAACTTCCCGATCAGGCCAACCATGTGGATACAAAGGTCCGGCGCGGCCAATCCATTCCCCCGTGTCTTTGCTCAAAATGCTAAACATGTGAAATCCGTCTAGCGCCCAACCCCCAGCGACTACACGCATTACTCGCCAAGTTACAGAATCGGCATTGACTCCACCCAAATGCTTCATGCTCACAGGATCTTGGTGGAATTCGCAGTAGCCAGCGAAGTCTTCGGGCACTGGCGGACGCAGATAGAGACGCGGCGTTTCTAAGGTGGGACCGAGCGGAGAGGTTTTGGGTAGTGACATGTTTAATTCGTTCCTTCACGCGAGTTGAGCGCGAATCAAAAGCCCATCGTCGCCTGGAGGAGTTTGCCCGCACCGTGGCGAACGACATCGTCGGTCGGCAAACCAGTCTCCGCTTCCGTCTTCGCAATTTCATAACGAACCTCTGCGTCGCTCAAACCTTGCGTATTGAGGGCAATGCAAACGACCTTGGTCGGCGCAAATGTTCCGCCCGCATGGGCAACCGTTTCATACATGTGGACCACGTCGCGTAATGCTGGAATCCTCGCCCATTCGGTAAATCGAATGTGCGTGCGATTCGACTTGTGCACTAGCACCATATGAGTTGCTTGAGAACCTCGTAACAATGGTAGCGTTGCCGTCGATGCTGGATTCAAGAACGATCCTTGCCCCTCCACCCAGACAACATCCATGCCGTCGGCACATGCAATCACCTCTTGCTGTACAGCCCCGCCGGCAAAGTCGATTCTGACAGCATCCAATGGAATGCCGTCACCAGCTAGCATGATGCCAGTCTGTCCTGTTGCCATGAATTTAGAGCGAATACCCACTGCTGTAGCTGCCCGATCGAACGCGACTGCCGCGGACATCTTGCCGATCGACATGTCGGTGCCAACGAATAGCACTCGCTTACACGGAAGCAGTCTAGCAGCTCCGTTTGCAACATTCAGATTGGGCGGTTCCTGCCGAATATCCCAAACCCACTGTCCTGCCTTCAGGAATAAACGAACACGTGGGTCTTCGTTGAGTTTGACGTGCAGACCGTTGAGGATGTTCAGGCCCCCACGCACAGCATCTTCGATATCGATGAACCATTCTTCAGGCAACCCTCCACCGCCCGGCGCGATTCCTATTGCCAACGTTTGCGGTTGGTATCGCAAAGCCTCAGCTGTGCTCTTCACGATAGGAATCTCTTTTGCCAGCGGAATCCCGGTGAGATCGCGCAGTGATCCACCTGCGTGCTTTTGATCGATAACGACCACCACTCGTTCGGGCGCGAATCGAAGAAGCACCAATCCCGTCTTGCCGCGATCCGAAGTGAGTCCATCGTGCATGAGCAAGGCGAGCGTATCGTCAGCACGATACAGCGGATGTTTAGGCATAACGTACTCCTATTCCTGGCAAGTCTTGATTAACCAAATAGCCGTTCTCAAACTTCAACCCTACGGTCGGGTCATTGCTCAGATTTAGGTGGCTATCGAGATCGATGTAGTCGATGAGCGATGCAAGCTGGTGAGCAGCACCGTTTCCAAGTGCAGTGTTTCCATAGCAACCCACCATCGTCTTCAGCCCAAATGCGTTGGCCGTTGCAATCATTCGAAGCGCTTCCGATATGCCGCCGCACTTTGTGATCTTAATATTCACTCCGTCCACAGCGTGCCCTAACCGAACGATATCAGCACACGATCGGCAACTCTCATCTATGAATATGGGTAACTCGCTCTGCTCATGCAGTTGATTCAAGAGGTGGTCGTCCGCAACGGGCATCGGTTGTTCAATGTGCACAACGCTTCGAGACGCCAACCATGCCGACATCTCAATAGCCTGCGACAGACTCCAACCACCATTTGCATCCACGCCAAGATAAGCACCTTTGGGGGCGACCTCACGTACGGCATCGAGCATAGATTTGTCCGCTTCTACACCTTCGGGCGATCCCAGTTTGATTTTAATGGCAAGGATCGTTCCGAGCTCCAACCATTTGCGGAGTCGCTCTTGCGCTCCAACAGGACTGTTGATACCGATCGTTACCGAAATTGGACCTCGCGGTTTCGCCTCCAAGCCCAGAAGTTTCCAAACAGGCAGGTTGGTCGCTTTGCCTGCCCAATCATAGAGAGCCATATCAATTGCAGCTCGCGAAGAAGACCCAATCGCGGACGCCATCAGAGTCGATTCAATTTGATTTCGTTGGGTCGGGTGCTGGCCCGCCAGCAACGTAATACACCTCTCAATGTCTTGTGTAATACGTGTCTCATTCTCCCCATGCTCGGGGATCTCAAACTCTGCTGCCTCGCCGATCCCTACGATCCCGTCTGCTTCGACCTCGACAATAGTGCTACTCGAGCCGGAAGAACTGCCGCGACTGATTGCCAAAGCAACTTTCTTGGAAAGTTGAAAGGTTCGAAAACGAATGATGGCCATCGTGGTGCGCTACGGTGTAGAAATGTTCTGACTTGAGTTAGGAATAAGATATCGAAGACGGACGTTTTCGTACATCCTTAACTAAAGCGTTACGACATCGAAGGCGCTCTCGACTGGATTGGACGGCAACGGCACTTCCTTCGAAAAGTACCAACCTGCCTGTCAGAGCCAACCAGGAACGATTTGGAATCCGAAATTGAGTTTGCCCGGGGTATCGAGTATCATAACAGGTCGAATGGCTCACACTTTTTTCGTTCGACCAACCCCACCTACCTCCAGTTCACCCCACCTCTCCGGAGTTTCGCTTATGCGCCATCCCCAATGGTGCTTCCTCTTCATAGCTTGGTTCGCTTTGAACGCGTTCGTTTTATCAGCTCAAGCAGATGACATTACGCACGGCTCGACTCAACTAGCCCCCGCAGGCGTCGTCAATTTCATTCAGCAACACTGCGTTGATTGTCATTCCGCTGAAGCCCCCGAGGGTGGTTTGAACCTACTGTCCCTTTCGAGCCAGTCCATGTCCGGTCCGCAATTCGATATTTGGGCCAAGATCCATGACCGAGTCGTCGCCCGTGAAATGCCCCCCAAGAGCGAACTCGTGGAAGAACAGATTCGCCCGATTAGTAAAGGGCTTTTCGACGGCTTGGTGGAGGTCGATCGCCGTGAACTGGCTACGTGTGGCCGTTCGGTTTGGCGGCGGATGAATCGCTACGAATATGAAAACAGCGTTCGCGAACTACTCGCCGCCCCTTGGTTGCAATTGAAGACAATTCTGCCGGAGGATGGAGAATTGCAGCGATTCAACAAGATCGGCGAGGCACTGGATACATCGCATGTGAATCTTGCTCGCTACATGCAAGCCGCCGACTATGCGTTGAGAGAAGTCACCGCGAAATCGCCGACTCCGCCAGAGAAGTCCATTCGAAAGTATTACGCTCGCGAACAACGAAGCTTCACTGGCAAAGTCCGCTATACCGAATTCAATCGCAGTCCCGAACGAGCCACCTTTCCTTTGCTCGACTACGAAGCCGATCTAGAAGTTCTCAATGATAAGGACAAAGCCTTTACCGTTGGCGAAAGCGATCCTGCGAAACGAGAACGAGAAGCGTTTGGAGTTGTCGCGAGCAGCTACGAGCCGATCGAGCCTCGCTTTAGCAATTTCAAAGCACCCGAGTCTGGACGCTACAAGCTTCGCTTCAAAGGCTACACTTTCTGGGCGGCTGGCGAAGAGAAGAAATGGTGGCGGCCCGATCGGGAGAAGATTTCACGAGGACGGCGATCCGAA